>CAYVDZ010000434.1:0-5236 GCA_964450575.1 uncultured Opitutus sp. | reverse complement strand
GCCAGCAACGGATCGCGGCGGAGTTGCGCGTGATCGTTAAGATCTGTATAGCCCAGCGCCTGACCGTAGATCCGCTGGGCCACCAGTTGCGGCAGCGAGTGATCGACAAAAAGCGGGTTGCGTTGATCGGAGAAACAATTCGCCAGGTTGCGCGTCAGGCCCAGTCCGGAATCGATCATGCGCAGCAGCAACGAGCCGCCGTCGGTGGAGAGTGTGCCGCCGGAAAAATCCACCACGACCTTGCGCGGCCCCAGATCGGCAAAAAACAGGGCTTCGGCGGCAGCAGGAGGTGTGACAGGCAACATAAAGCTAGCCTGATAACTAGCTTTTAATTGACAGGCAAAATTAAAAAGAAATATTAAAACAATGGAGACGACCTACGCATTAAAAGTACAGGCCATCCGTTCGAAGGGCCAGCAACCGCGCTTGTATATAAGCTTCCCTTTGGCGCTGGCGGCCGCCATCGGCCTGGAGCCGGGCGAAGCCGTGCAATGGGAATTGCTCGACCGCGGCGAACTGCATCTGGTGCGTGCGCAGACGCCCTCCCCGCGCGCGCGACGCGCGGCCACACGCTGAGACCGTTTCGACAGTCTGTTCGGCGTCCGAACCACCTGATCGGCGCCATCCGTCCCGATTTTACGAGGGAACGCGATGGCTCCTGCCCGAAAAACGAACCCGGAGGTATGAAATATCCGGGCCTAGTTCGCCCCGGTCGCGTGGCCGTCGCAAAGCACCGGCTCGCGAGCAAGAGCGCAAGCGTGGGCCTTCCGGCAAACCCGATCCTCCGGCGGGGGTGGTTGGATTAACTCCGTCGTTTCGCCGCCTTTGAGATCTCGCGTGTCACTTGCTCCTGCGTGACTTGCGCTTCGAGTTTCGCGGGGGCCTCGACGTACTCCACGCCTTCGCCTTCGTTCCAAGGGCCGCGGAAGTCTCGTTCGCCATTGCCGTTGGTCCCCGACGAGTCGTTAAAGAATTGGTCCACGACTCCGGGCGTGGGCGGGATTTCACCAATCGAGAGCGGATCCTTGCCCATGCTATCGAGCGCGGCCATAAACGCGCGGAGATGGGTGATCTCGCGGGTCATCAGAAATTGAAGCGCGTCCTTCGTGCCTGGGTCGTCGCAGAAATCGATCAACCGTTCATATACAATTTTTGCCCGCGCTTCCGCTGCGATGTTGCTGCGTAAATCGACATCAAGCTCTCCCGTGATCTTCAAATAGTCCGCTGTCCAAGGGTTGCCCTGGGAGTTGTGCAGGGCGACTCCGCCGCCGCCGGCGATCGCAATCAGCGGATCGGCTTCGGCCGCTTCCCGGGACTTCTTCGCCTTCATCGGCTTCAGATGCATGCGCGCAAGGGTCCCAATGATCTCCAGGTGGCTGAGCTCTTCGGTCCCAATATCCATGAGCAAATCCTTTCTCGCCATGTCCTCGCAGTTGAGCCCCTGAATCGTATATTGCAGGGCAGCGGCGAGTTCTCCGTTGGCACCGCCGAACTGCTCGAGCAGCATGTTGCCAAAGCGCGGATCGGCTTCGCCAACGTTGACAGTATACATGAGCTTCTTGATGTGATGATACATGGTTTTATTGGATTAAGCCATCTTACGACGGTTCGGAGCCGCGCGCCATCCGGCGAAATATGGCAAACCGAGCGGGACACCGTCCGGGGGGAACATCCTGACGGACACTAAAGCATTCCCGGATCCGATCTGGGGACGCATCCTTTAGGGTGATGCTATCATTTTATAGTCAACAACGTCTTTATGGATCAAAATTATCCCGACCGTGATCCCTGATTTTCAGGGTTCAAGACGCCAGCGTGTAAGCTGCGAGCGTTCTGGGCAGAAGCGGTGGCAACGGTGAAGTTAATTCCAATGACATGGATGGTCGCAATCCTGAAGGCGGCCGACGGCCATTCAAGCTTCAGGGTTTTCGACAGCAGTGAAAGAAGAGCCGGTCGAACTGAAACAAGGTGGAATGCGAGGATCCGCGGATCGCTCGCTTCGGATCTTCATCCATCGACCATCATTTCAAAGCCGCCGTAGATCATGCGTTCACAGTCGAACGGTAATTTCCTGGGATCCATGTCCGCGGCCAGCCGCGGATCGTTCATCGCTTTCGCATTCACGCGATCGCGATGCGCTCGGGATTTATACATGATCCAGGCAAAGACTACGGTCTCACCCGACTTGAGTTTGAGCTGCTGCGGAAACGGCAGCCCGAACTTGACCATCAAGTCTTCGCCTTGGCATTCCCGATACTCCAACGCGCCATGCTCGCGCCAGATCTTCGCCGCCTTTTGCGCCATGCGCCGATAAGCCGGGAGCTTTTTTTTCGAGACGGGCAGAACAAATCCATCAACGTATTTAGGCATGAGAGAACTCCTTTGATTTAAGCGTGAAACGTTCTGAGGGAATGAGAGGCAGGAACGAAAGCGGGCAGTCGACAGAATCGAAAGCGACCACGGATTTCAAATTCTGCGTAATCAGGTCGAGAGCCTTTCGTAGTAGGTTGACCACGGCGCCTGGACCTCGAGGAAGCGATGAAACCCTTGCAGATCGATTCCGTTCACAACCGCTTGCGCCCGGCCTCAAAAAGCCAACAGTGGATGAGTCTTCACGCAGCTCTTTCCCCTTTCATGATCACCCCTTTGCGTACCCTGCTGGCGGCCACCGTTTTGGCGGTTCCGCCTGTTCTTGCCGCTGCCGAATTGCCGGTATCGTTCAATCGCGACATCCGGCCGATCATGTCGGACACGTGTTTCCATTGTCACGGCAACGACTCAGGCACGCGCGAGGCCGGGCTTCGCTTTGACCTGCGCGAGGAGGCCCTGAAACCGACGAAAAACGGCGTGATCCCGATTGTGCCCGGTAAGCCCGACGAGAGCGAAATGATCTTCCGGATTTTCGATGACGTGGAGCCGATGCCCCCTGATGAAGCGCACAAGAAGCTGACGCCCGCGCAGAAGGACCTGCTTCGTCGATGGGTGGCCGAAGGAGCGGTGTATGAGCAGCATTGGGCTTACGCACCTTTGTCCAAGCCCGCGCTTCCGCCGGTTGTCGGATCCGCAGCCTCGTCTTCATCCTCCTCCGCGTCGGCGACGCGCCATCCGGTCGACGCCTTTATTCGGGCGAAGCTCGCGGAAAAGGCCATCGCTCCTTCGCCCGCCGCACCCAAGGCCCAGTTGTTGCGCCGCCTGTCGCTGGATCTCACCGGGCTTCCGCCGACGCCGGACGACGTGGCGGCGTTCCTCGCCGACACCTCGCCGCGGGCCTATGAGAAGCAAGTGGAACGTTTGCTCGCTTCGCCGCATCATGGTGAGCGCATGGCGGTGTGGTGGCTCGATATTGCGCGCTTTAGCGACACGGTGGGATTTCACGGCGATCAGCAGCAGCGCATTTTTCCGTATCGCGACTACGTGGTCGGAGCGTTCAATAACAACAAGCCGTTCGATCAATTCACGATTGAGCAACTCGCGGGTGATTTGCTACCGCAGCCGACCACTGAGCAGATCGTGGCGACCGGCTACAACCGTCTCAACATGATGACGCGTGAGGGTGGGGCGCAGGCAAAGGAGTATCTCGCGAAGTATGGGGCGGAGCGCGTTCGTTCCGTCGCCGCGGCCTGGTTCGGCAGTACGTTTGGCTGCGCGGAATGCCACGACCACAAATTCGATCCGATCAAGGCGAGCGACTTCTACGAGCTGCAATCGTTCTTCGCCGACGTAAAACAATGGGGTGTCTATAGCAGCTATAACTACGCGCCCGTGCCCGAGCTGGAAGGCTTCAATAACGATTATCCGTTTCCGCCGGAAATCGTGGTCACGAGCCCCTATCTGCTCGCGCGCAAACAGCGTCTTGAGGCGGACGTCGCGGCCCACCAGCGCGTTCTCCGCGATCAGGTGCAGAGCGGCCCGTTGGCGTCGGCCTTGGAAACCTGGATTAGCGAAACCCGCGCCTTGGTCGCGGGAGCCGACTCCGTCTGGCAGCAGCCGTCGCTTAGTGCCACGCTGATGAAAGGGAATCAACCCTTGCCCGACGGGCTCGTGCCCGTGTCGGATGAGCGTACGATCCAATTGCCACGCGCGCTTGCTCGCAATGAACCGCTGCGCCTCACCGTGGAGCCTGGCGTGGGCCGCGTGGCGGCGCTGCGGCTGGAGTTGGCTGGTTCCTGGGATGGGGCGCCAAAAACGCGTCGTACGGCCAACGAAACCCTCCGACTCGCCGCCAGCGTGCGCGAGGCGGATGGCAAGCAACGCAAACTGGATTTCGTGTTCGCCGATGCTGCGTCCAAGGAAACCCGATACGAGCAAGGCACGGATGTTCTGGGCATCGCTACAGGGTGGCGGCTCCCGGTCGCGGCCGCGGACAGTGGCTCGAGCGAGAGTGGGGTGTGGCTGCTCGCCACGCCCCATGTCTTCACGGCGGACGAGAAACTCGTGCTGACCATTACCGGTGATACCACGCCGCAGCTGCGGGTTTTCACCAGCCCAGTGGCGGCGGCTGATCCTCTGCAGGTGGGATCCGCGGAATTGCGGGACGCGCTTAAAGGCGATGCGGCGGAGCGCGCGCCCGCACAACAGGATTTGCTCGTCGAAACCTGGCTGCTGAGTACAAGCGCGGACCGCCCCGCCTTCGAACAGCGTCACGCGCTGTCCGCGCAGATTCGTGAAACCCGCGAGGGTCGGACGGCGACGCTGATCACCGAGGCGATGTCGCCGCTCACGGTTCGCGTGTTGCCCCGCGGCAACTGGCTCGATGAAACCGGCCCGGTGGTTCTTCCGTCGACCCCAAGTTTTTTGCCGGGCCGGCTCGAAAGCACGGCCGAGCGGCGTCTGACCCGACTCGATCTCGCGCGCTGGATTGTTTCGCCTGTGAATCCGATTACGGCGCGCACGGTGATGAACCGGTTGTGGTCGATGTACTTTGGCAGTGGCCTAAGCGGCGTGATCGACGACCTGGGTTCCCAGGGTGAACTTCCGTCGCATCCGGAGTTGCTCGACTGGCTCGCGAGTGAGCTGCGGGAAAAGAACTGGGATCTGCGCCACATGATCCGGTTGATGGTCACGAGCGACACCTATCGCCAGAGTAGCAGCCTGCGTCCGGAGTTGCGCGACGTGGATCCGGCGAACCGGTTGCTGGCCTCGCAAAACCCGCGCCGGCTCGAGGCGGAGTTCGTCCGCGACAATGCTCTCTTCATTGCCGGGGCCCTCAACCTCCGCGATATTGGCGGTCCCAGTG
>CAYVDZ010000433.1:0-5237 GCA_964450575.1 uncultured Opitutus sp. | reverse complement strand
GAGCAAGACGGTGAAGGAGAAAGTCGAACCCTTCTGGGGTTCGCTCTCCAGCCACATGCGCCCGCCCATCAGCTCGGATAGTCGTTTGCTGATGGCGAGCCCCAGTCCGGTGCCGCCGTACTTCCGCGCGGTCGAGGCATCCACTTGAGTGAAAGAGGTGAACAATCGGCCATGGGCCTCGTGCGGGATGCCGATGCCCGTATCTCGGACGGCGAATCGCACGGCCGGGATGTCCGATCCTGCCTTTTCCCGGGTGACGGTTATTTCGACTTCGCCGTGCTCGGTAAACTTCAGCGCATTCCCGACCAAATTCGTCGGGATTTGCCGCAACCGCGTGATGTCTCCGCGAAATTCATACGCCAGGTCATCCGCGATTTCATAGGCCAGATCGATGCCTTTTTCAGCCGCGCGCGGCGCGAGGATATCCAGGGTGCCTTCGACGCATTCCCGAAGATCGAAAGCTTCGTGCTCCAGCTGCAGCGAGCCCGATTCGATCTTGGGAAAATCCAGAATGTCATTGATGACCGTGAGCAGGTTGTCGCCGCTGCTCCGGATGATCTCGACGAACTCACTCTGCTGTGAACTGAGCGGTGTATCCAACAGGAGGGAGGTCATTCCGATCACGCCGTTCATCGGCGTTCGGATTTCGTGACTCATCATCGCCAGAAACTGACTTTTCGCGCGATTGGCCCTATCCGCAGCGCTCGCCGCCTTTCGAGACTCCTCGGGCGATGCGTTCGAGGTATTCGTGCAAGCTGGCCGTCGTGGCTTGCGCGGCATGGAGCTCGGCAATGGTCTGAACCTGACGCCGGTTCGCGCAACGCAACTCCATCAACTTGACGGCACTTTGACTGAGAACCCGGAGGGCGCGACGTTGTTCAGAGCTGAGAACCCGGGGTTTTTGATCAATGACACACAGCGTTCCCAGCCCCAGACCGGCGTCGCTGACGAGTGGTGCTCCCGCCTAAAAGCGAATGTTTGGCTGGTCGGTGACCAATGGGTTTTGCGCAAATCGCGCGTCCGTTGAGGCATCTTCCACCACCATCACCTCACCGGTATCCATGATTGCATGGGCGCAAAACGCGAGATCGCGGGGTGTCTCGGTGGTGTCCAGTCCCACACGTGCTTTGAACCACTGGCGATCGGCGTCTATCAAGCTGATCAACGCGATCGGTACCTGGCAAATTTGAGAGGCGATTAGCGCGACATCGTCATAGTCGATCTCCGCTTTGGTATCCAGAATGTCGAATGACCGCAGTTCAGCCAGGCGAGCCGACTCATTGTCTGGGATGGGGCAGGGCAGGCGAATCAACCCTATCTATCGGCGACGAGCCTTAGTTCTTGAGTCGATCATCCGAAGAGGGGACGGGATCCGGTGCCGTCCAACCGGGGGTTTTGGACCGTTTCTGCGATACGGGTGTGTCCTCGCGATCACAAAGAGGGGTTCATTAATTAAAATTGGTGTAGGCCCGTCTGGGGGTAGATCCGGTCTCCCTCGGCTACGTTTCACTCAGGCGAAGGATGGCGGAGAGGGAGGGATTCGAACCATCCGCGCCGGGGTCGCTCAGGTCGCGTGGTAACGCGTACTGAGTTTATTGTTAGTTGTTTAGAACAGGAAGATAGAAGCAGAAAGTTGCAGCGAGGGGAAGACAAAAACAGGGTTTCTGGCAACCTTCTGGCAACCTTTGTATCGGGTTTTTAATTACTCTTTGGAAGCAGGAGTTCACGGTGGTCACGGGAGAACGTGACGATGTCGGCTTGGGTGATCTTCCCCTTCCATGTGCCGCCGACTTTTGGCAGTCCGGGTCGAAGATCGAACCCACCCGGGCCAGCCGGCCTCACTTGATAGCCACTTCCACGAGCCTACCGGCGAACCGCAGCCCAACTAACAAAACACGCTGGGACCCCATTGTGCTGGCCTTTGTCGTTGCAGGCTGCACGACAAGAAGGGCAAAAAGAAAGCCGCCACCCCCGCCCGCCGCGGTCGCCCCACCAAGCCCGCCGAACCAGAGCTTTTTTAAGTCATGCCAATAATTAAACGCATCGTTATTCTGGCGAACTCCACCAAGAAAGGGCATCGCTGTGTGGCTGGTAAGGAAATATCTTGGGATGATAAGGGCTGGCACGTTGCTGGTTGGATTCGTCCAATCGGTAAGCCCGAAGATGAGGGGGCCGTGCCGATGCATCAAATGCGATTTGCGGACGGTAAAACTCCTCAGATACTAGACATCATAGATGTGCCGCTTGTAGGGTCCGCCAATGACCCGAACCACCCTGAAGACTGGATCATCGACTTACAGTATTACTGGCGTCGGGTCCGCGGATTTCCTTCGGAAGAGTTAAAACTTTTAGAGGACCAGAACCCGGTGATGTGGAGTGACGCTTCTGAACCTCGAAAAGTTGTTAGCGGCTACGTCTCCGTAATGAAGAAACCGGGAAGCCTTTATTTTATGCGGCCTCCAAAGGGATGGCAGATAGTTATATTTAGGAAAACGATTTGGTCGCAGGGGACGCCAACTGATCGGTATAAGGATCATTATCTCCTGAGGTTCACGGTTAATGCTGAAGTGCATGAATTCGACATCACTGATCCGGGTTTTACCGGGACATTTGGTCATTTGGTAAAGTCCCCCGAACACGGCGAAGCCGTTGTCCCAATTGCTAGTCCTGATTTGTATTTCTGCTGCCTAAGTCTCACGCCGGCATTCAAGGGATATCACTACAAGATCTTGGCTGCCTTGATAGAAGGTTAACGGCTATGAATCCGCTCTACACCATCGGCCACTCTACCCACGACTGGGAGCACTTCGTGGGACTGCTACAGCTGCACAAGATCGAAGTCTTGGGCGATGTGCGCTCCATGCCCTACAGCCGCTTCACCCCGCAGTATAACCGCGAATCGCTCACGGGCGGTCTGGCCCGCTTCGGGATCAAATACGTGTTTCTCGGCCAGGAACTCGGTGCCCGGCGCTCCGAACCGGAGTGTTTTATCAACGGCAAGGTGGACTACGACCGGGTGGCGCAAATGCCCGCTTTCCTGAAGGGCATGGAGCGACTGCGCACCGGGATCGAAAAATACCGGGTGGCGATCATGTGCGCGGAAAAAGACCCGCTCGAATGCCATCGCACGATTCTGGTGGCGCACCATGCCAAGGCCTTTGCCGAAATCACGCACATCGTGGCCGACGGCAGTTTGGAAACCCATGCTCAAGCCGAGGCCCGCCTGATGGCGGAATACCGACTGGGCGAGGACGATCTGTTTGTCTCCGAAGAGCAGCGCGTCAAAAACGCCTACGCCAAGAGGGCGAGCGACATCGCCTACCAAGAAAACACCGGAGAACTAAAAGCATGAGTAACCCAGAAATCCAGATCCACACCATTGGCTTCACCAAGAAGTCGGCGGAGCAGTTTTTTGAGAAGATTCGTCGCTCCGGCGTGAAGCGGATCGTGGATGTGCGTCTAAACAACGTCTCCCAGCTGGCAGGCTTCAGTAAAAAGGACGACCTCAAGTATTTTCTCCAACAGATCGGCGGCATCGACTACGTCCACGAGCCCAAGCTCGCGCCAACGCAGGACATACTAGACGACTACAAAAAGAACGGCGGAGACTGGGCAATCTACGAGGAAAAATTCCTAGCCCTGATGGAACGTCGCGAGATCGAGAAGTCCATCCCCCCGGCCCTGCTGGACGGCGGCTGCCTCCTCTGTAGCGAAGACAAGCCTCACCACTGCCACCGCCGCCTCGTTGCCGACTACCTAAACCGCAAGTGGGGCTGCGTGCGGGTGACGCATTTGGTGTGAGATAGATTGAGTCCAGAATCGCGCTAGCGTCGGCAGTCACGGGGTCGAGGCGTGTTTTGTTAGTTACCAGTCCCGATCGAAGATCGAACCCACCTGGGAGAGCCGGCCTCGCCACTCCCCCCCGTGCACCAGTCAACACCGAGTGGTCCGGAGCGACGGTGAACATCCGTTACCTACGAATTGGGGTGAATGCTCGGTTGGACCGTTTCTGCGATACGGGTGTGTCCTCGCGATCACAAAGAGGGGTTCATTAATTAAAATTGGTGTAGGCCCGTCTGGGGGTAGATCCGGTCTCCCTCGGCTACGTTTCACTCAGAGGAGAAAACTGGCGGAGAGGGAGGGATTCGAACCCCCGGGACCTTGCGGCCCAGCGGTTTTCAAGACCGCCGCGATAGACCACTCTGCCACCTCTCCGGATCTCTCATTCCGGTCAGTTTCGGCATTCCTGGGTGCGTGCCCAACAACGTTGCGGTGCCTGATCGCGGAAATGAGGGCGCACGTTGAGCCAGCCTCATCCGTTCGGCAAGCTCGGTTTATGGCCTAATCCGCGCCAGCCGTCATTGGCTCCGCGGTTTCCGATCCCGACTTGTCTCGTGCCCGAGCCTTTGAAGCTGTCATTGCCAAGGGCCCAACCCTTGCTCATCGAAACGTACGCCTCGTTCTTTCCAACCGGCTCTTCCGCCGCCTGCCACGCGAGGTGTTGCGCAACGGCGTGCCTGCCTTTCCTCGAATCGGTCAACCCGCAAGACGCTGTCAGCGCTGTTGCCGGACGCAGAAATCCCGGTTCCTTCTTTCCGCCCCAATCAGAACGCAGTCGACCTCGACCGGGTAGTATATGCCGTCGGGAAACCCTCCGATGAGGAAGCGTCGCCCGTCATCCTCGACCACTCGCCAGACCAACGGCATCGCACGGATTTTCCGGTCTTAGAGCGGAACGTTTTTTCCTGGCCGACGTTGATTTTCCCTCAGGGGATGCGCCAATGTTACGTCGGTCTCCGGAGTTATTCCATCGCCGCGCGGGAAAAATCACCGACCGGCGCGGAATAGAATCCGCGGTCGTCGGTCTAATGGACGTGGACGAAACGGATTACGAACAAGCCGTGGCGCTGTATCAAGAAGACCTGCACCGGTTCGCGATCAGTCTCACCTACAACCCCGACGATGCGCGCGACCTCACGCAGGAGTCCTACTGCCGTTTCCTCACAAAAAGCGGCCAGCTCCGCGACTACATGAAGGTGAAGTCGTGGTTGTTCACCACCCTCTATCGCGTGTTTCCCGGGTGGAAACGGCGCGAGAAACGCTTTCCGCATTTCGACTTGGCGACGGTCGAACACGAAAACCCCATGCTCACGCCCGAAATCGTCAACAAGAGCGATGGCGACGTGGTGATGGAAGCGCTGCTGGAAATCGACGAGCCCCACCGCACGCCGCTCGTG
>CAYVDZ010000432.1:3741-5260 GCA_964450575.1 uncultured Opitutus sp. | reverse complement strand
CTCACGGCCTCCTCTTCCCCGTCCGATCCCACGTCGCCCGTCCGTCGAAGAGCGTGAATCCCATTCCAGTCGCCGTTCGGTTCTCCATGTTCACCGCACTGGCGGGGACTTCCAGGCGGATCCACTCGCCAGTCGGCGGCAGCGGGCCCATCGGGCGCCGGCCTGGTCCGCCGTCGATGCCTTCGGCCACCAGATTCTCACCCCAGTACGCCCGGTGCTCCCAGTGGTTGTCGGCCAGCCAGCTCAGGATCAGTTGCCGCGGCGGATTCTCGGGATCGAGGTACACATAGGCAAAGAGGATGTCGCCGGCAGCAACCGCCAGCGGCGCGTTTTCGGAGACGAAGAAGTGAAGGTGCGCTCCCGGGGTGTTGTCGGATTGATGCGCCCGTGCACCGGACTGGGGCGATGGGTTGGCGGTCACCCAACTCCAGCGATCGTTGATGGCATGGCTGGTGGCGCCGGGCGGCAGGGCATCATCCATCCAGATGGTTTCGCGAGAAGCGGCCGGATCCGGCGCCGCGCTCGGTTCGAATCCTGCGCTCGGCGGCGGTAATTCTCCCTGCGGCACGCCGGCCCGGCTCACGAATGCGCCCTGACTGGAATTGAAATAGCTACCACTCGGACCCGAGTGGAGCGCGATTGCGCGAACGTGATAATAGGGTTCGCCGCCGTTCGGCGCTGTGTCCGTAAAGCGCGTCTCTTTTCCGAGGCTCGAACTCATGCGCTTAAACGGCCCGTCGGCCGCCGCCGCGCGATAAACATGATATCCTGCGATGGGGTCCGTTGAGGGACTCCAGGTTATAATGACGGCGTTGGTGCCCTCCTGAATCGTAGCCTCGCGGGGCGGAGCGAGCGGATGCAGGCGCAGCGTCGGATCTCCGAGTAATGCAATGTGTACGCCGCGTAGCTGGCGCTGCACTTGGTTTTGATATAAGCCGGTGTTGTTCTGGCTCACCCGGATGCCGTGGCCGATCGTTTCCCCGATTCCCATGTGATGATAGAAGTGATGCGGGCGCCCCGACCAGGAAGCCGTTAGTCCATACTCTGGCGCAGCCAGCGCTGCGCGCATAAAGTTGTCCGGCTGGGACCAATCGCCCAACCAGCTGCCGAAAAATAGATAGAAGGTTCCTTTTGCCCCGAACTCTATAAAGTCACTGGCCCACGCGTCTCCATACGGTGGATGCGTTCCGGCCCGCGAGATCGAGGTGTCACTGCCGGCTCCGTTGGCGTACGCCCAAAGGTAACTGTCCGCTGCCAAACGCGGCATCCAGCGCTCTTCAAAGGGCGCATCGGGTTTGGAATTGGTGAGGACTATGTTCTCCGGACCCACCAACGCGGAGAAATTTCGGTGCGCACTGGCGGCGTACGCCTGTCCGGCGGCATCGCCAATCGCATCGGCAATCAACGCCCGCTTTTCGGGTCGAACCAGCGCGTGACGGAAGGCGTGGTTCTTGTCCAGATAGCGTCGCATGAGCTGCATTTCGCTCGCGTAGGGGATCGGTGAATACTGACCAGGGAG
>CAYVDZ010000432.1:0-3731 GCA_964450575.1 uncultured Opitutus sp. | reverse complement strand
CCCACCTGCAGTTTTACGTCGGCCGGCAGCGTGTTTTGATCATAGATCCCGTCGCCGTTTGCATCTGTCCACCGGCCATCCAAGTCACCATAAAAAACGTCCGCCGGCATGGGTCGCGCTCCGTGCCCGTCGACGTTGAGATTGCCTGAACGGATCACGGGAATATGGCCCAGCAGCAGCACCGCCTTCGTCCGCTCCGGATCGGAGCGGTACTCGCTCTGAATGAGAGCCCTCACGTCGGCTGGTTGAGCCGTTCTACTCACTTCCCTCCGCACGACAGTCCATCCGTCGCCCGCGAGGTCGCGCTGCAGCCGGTTGAGTTCCGCCGCCAGTGGACCAGGCAGGGTGTCGTCCACCATCAGGATCACTTTCCCCCGCTGCTCCACGAGCGGAGCCTCCACGCCGACCGCGATATAGCCGTAACCGGTATAACCGGATGCGTGCTTGATAATCTGATACTCGTACCTGCCTCCGGCGTCGACGTTCTCGTCGGTGAACCCGAGCGCGTGTCCGGGCAGGACGATGCCCTCGCCCCACGCTGGATCGTTCACGGCTTTGCGCTGAATCGTGTAACCACTGATTGCGAAGGGATCCGTAGGCCAGTTTAACGTAATCCGGGCGGGGTTGGTCGCGACGCTTGCGCTGACCCGGACCGCGAAGGTCCAAGTCATATCGGAGCGAGCGGCTGTGGCCCCCGGGAACAGCGCGGTCAGGCACACGATAGCCGCGAGCGCCAGCGTAGGCAGATCCGGCGGGGCGCACGAACTTGGATGTAGTCGATGGTTCATGCGCACACCTCAATCCTTATCACTTGCTACACGCTAGGTCCGACTCCGCTCCTTATAATGGCCCCAGCGGTACATTGACGCCGAGGTTTGCTCCTCGATCGCTGACGGCGCGGGCGCCTTCATTCACGCCGATCACGCGCACAAACGTGTTGAGAATGGTGTCAAGATAGCGCGTGAGAACGCGGTAAGGCGAGTGTGGTACATAGACAATATCCTGCGGCTCAAGCGCGATGTCGTTCGCCTCGCCGCGCAGGATGGCATTCATGTCGATGATCGCGATTTGCGGGGCAGTGAGTGATCCGCGTACGACCGCCACTTGCGATGGAAACGCCTCCCGAATGAGGGTGCCGCCCGCCTGGGACACGGCTTGCAGGAGACTCATCCGGTTGAGGTACTCGACAGCGCGCGGATTGTTGACGGCTCCGAGGACGTGGACACTTCCGGCCGTGGCGGAGGGCAGGTAGATGAAATCATCGGGCTGCAGGTAGATGTTTTGTGACATGTCTCCCTCGCGCAGTAGCTGCTCGAAATTGACCCTCAGCATCTGGCCATTCCGCAAGACAAACGCGCGACTCAAGTCGGCCGCCTCATCGGTCCCGCCTCCGGAGGTCGCGCGAGTTACCGGGCCGGAAAGGGTCGCGAACTCGCCGGCCGGAGCGGGTCCTCCCGCCTCGGAGACCGCTTCCAACAGAGTCATCGGACCGGCGAGCGGGTAAACGCCAGGTTTGTTCAGACGCCCCAGGACCCAGACGCGCTGGCTGTTGGCCTCGACCAGGGAAACGGAGATTGGCTGTTCTTCGCGGACATACCGTTGCATCTCTTGGACTAGCCGATTCCGCGCCTGCTCAAGGGTCATGCCCCAGACATCGATGCCCGGCAGGACGTTGAAATATATTTTTCCGTCCGGACCCACGATGGTGCGGGTCCGAGTGAGGAGGTCGCCGACGATCTCGATCTCCAGTGTGTCACCGGGTCCCAGTTCATAATGATACTCGGGACGTTGAAGCAGCGCCGGATCCAGGGGCGGAAGATCGTCGACGCGGGAAGGCGTGAACGACGCGGCCAAGGTGGACGGAGGCTTGGCGGCCGGTCGTCTTATTGACTGACAACCGGTCGAAAGAATCAATGCGCTGGCGAGTCCGGAAAGGAGCGCAGGGTGAGAGAAAGAGCGATGAGCGTTTATCATACAATGACGGAGTAATCGGATGTTACTGGAAATCGTGGGTGACCTTCTCGCTCGTCCAGACTACAATCGCGGCGGTGACAAAGGCATTGGCCGCGGCGTTGAGTAGTTCCTCAGCGTAGAGCCACGGGCGGTCATGCACGAAGACAATGTCCTTGGGGTTCAGTTTGAGGTCAGGGGTGCGGCCGGCGAGGACCTCGTTGATATCGACCTGGAACGTCCCGGGTCGAGTGAGTCCGCCCCGAATGACGAGTAGTTTTCGTTTCCAAGCCCGGTCGCTAAATCCGCCCCGGCCTGCGATCGCGCCTATGACACCGGTTGAGTTATTATAAACATATGCTCCGGGCGTCCGGACGGCGCCGAGTACATAGACTTCCTTTTCCGCTCCCGCGGGAAAGTAAATATAGTCATTGGGCTCGAGTGCGACGTTCTGGGAAAGGTCGCCGTGTTGGAACAGTTTCTCAAAATCAACGGGCATCCGCTGCCCGTTGCGGGCAAGAAAGCTGCGGGAGAGATCCGCGAGCTCGATCATGCTGCGATCAGCCGCCAGGCCTGTCTCCATGCCGCCGGCGCGGGCGACGGCCTCGACCAGCGTCATGGGGCGATCGAGCGGGAAGGCCCCGCGTTGCGAGACCTTTCCAAGGACGAAGTATTTCTTACTTCGATACGAGACGGGACTCACAAACGCCTGCGGAGCGCGCCGGTATTCCGCGAGGGCTTCGTTTAGCTTTTCGCGAAATTCATCGACGGTTAGTCCGGCGGCCATGATGCCTTGGGCCTCGAGATAACTTACCCGCCCATCGGGGCCGACGGGGACTTCCTCGCGACTGAGCTCAGGTTCGCCATAGAGGCTGAAGTTGAGCACATCGCCCGGACCCAGCGTGAGCTTCTGCTGCCATTGGGCACGCTGCCGGGGAGAAACGACTGAGAACGCGGTGTTGGCATCAGCTGCCGAAACCTGCCGGGCCGCTGCCGGCCGCGGCGCTTCGCCGGCGACCAGCGAGTTGCCGGCCGTCAGCCCAAGAATGCCCAGGATGGCCAGGCATCCGACCCAACGGGCAAAGCGGCCTTCCGCCATGGGGGTGAGTGCCCGGTTGATGACGGAACCGACGAGATTACAGCGGGCGTGGCGGAGGGTTTCCAACTGCGCGCGGGTGGAGACCGCCTCCGACTTTCCGCTTTCCACGAGCCAAAGTAAATTGGGGAGATTGGCGGCGAGCAGGACAGACTCCGGCATTGAGGCAGGCGGGAGTTCGACGAGAATGACGACATTGTCGATTTTTCGCCAGACGTTGAGGGCGCCCTGCCATTGTTTGCGACGTTCCAAATTCCACGTCCAACCAGGGAGGGGGATATGCACGAGGGGATCAGTGTCGGTACCCATAAGTTTTTCGGTCACCATGGCGGGAGTGAACAACGCGCTCGCGGTGAGGGCGGTGAACTCCGTATCGCTGTTGAAATTACGGGAAGCGCCATCGAGTTCGCCGGGATCCGTGAGCACGGCGCTCGTTCGCGCGCCATTGGCTGATCGGGCGAGCATGCTGGTCGCCGGGTCAGAACGATTGGCGGTGGCATGCGGCTGGGCCATGGCTTCGTGGCGGTCGGTGGATGTGGCGGTAGCCGGGTCGACAGTGTCGGTGGCAAACGTCGTGGTCTCGGCGGTGGGTCGAGTGGCGATCGTGAGCACGCGGAAGCCGCAGCGGCGCGCGGCACCGGCCAGAAGACCGATCCACGTTGAGCGACCGTCGCCCAGATCGGAC
>CAYVDZ010000431.1:0-5263 GCA_964450575.1 uncultured Opitutus sp. | reverse complement strand
CGGCCGTACGTCTTGGCATAGGCGGCGCGGAGCAGGAAGTTCGAGGTCGCATTATAGGTGAAGTGAAGGCTGGGGTAGTAGCCATCGTAGGACCGGTTCGCGATATTGGCGCGTTCGAGGCGAACTAAGCGCAACTCTTCCATCGAGCCCACCGCGCCCGCTTCCGGACGACGCACGCGCTGACCGGCTTCGTTGCGAACGAAAGCACCTGATGCCGTGCGCTGCCACACCGCGGCGGGCTCGTTCACCGGGCCGGCGCCTTTGTCATGGGTTTTCTCATACCGCACGCCCGTCAGGACGGTCAGCTTGTTGCTGAGAAACCGCGCTTCCGCTTGGGCGTAAAACGCCGTCACGCTTTCGCGCAACCACTCCGAGGCGATGATGCGACTCTGCTCCGAGGCCACGACTTGAGCCGGGGTTTGCGTGAAGAGGCTTGGGTCCTTCTTCCATGCTTCGACGGCTACATTGGGGGAGGTCCAGGGTATATTATCGAAACCAAAATAGTTCTCCCGATTTTTATAAACCTGGGCGAGGAACGGGGCCGGCGAACGATCCGCCGGATTGGGCGGGTTGTAGGTCCACTGCCGATTCCACTCCCGCCGGTCGCGGTCCTGCGCCCGATACAAGCCCCCTAGCTGAACCGAGCCCGGGACGTTGAGTACGGTCATGCTCCGCTTGATATTTATATCTCCGCCGAACACGTTTTCTTTGTGGTCGCGATAGCCGTTCGAGGTGGCCGTGTTCAGCTGATAGTTGCGGATGTCATTGAGATCGAGTTCGACGTTATTGTTGTCGAAGACCCGAATCGCCGTGGGCCGCGTCGGAGTAATTCCCTCGAACGTCACCCGGACCGGGGTGCGCATCACGCTGTTGAGCTGGTTGAAGCTGCCTTTTTCGTGATAGCGACGCCAGGTCTTCGAAGTGGAAACGTGGGCTCCCGTGTCGATCCGCCAGTCACCGTTGTCGAAACGATAACGGGTGTTGGTGGCGAGCGTGCGCGCGGCGATATGGATGGCGTTGCCACTGAAGGTCACGCCGCCACGACCCGTCGCACCGACGGTTTCGTCGTCGTCATAGCTCAGGCGATTTCCGGTTGCGATCGTCGGAGTCGGGTTGGTGCCGGTTGTGGCCGAGCGGTTGATATTGCCGTTTTTATCCCGATAGTACGTCGCCTGCCCGCCGAGTGAAAGGACGGAGTTTGGGGTGATGCCGCCAGTCGGCCTTCAAGCTCGTCGAATCGCGGGTGTACCATTTCGGTGCATCGATAATTTGATGCGTCTGGAGGAACGGCGTCGAGGGCGATGCGCCGGTGTTCGCGGCCGTGGCGTTCCACGTCATGGACGAAATGTTCTGTTCGTTCCATTGCTGGGATGACAGGCCGGTGAAGACGATGCCGAAGTTCTTCGTGATCGGCAGCGTATAATCAAAGTCGAAACCGGGCTTCACGCGGCTCTCATACGTATCAAATGGAAACGGCTGTTTCTCCAATTGCATGCCGTCACTGCTGGCGGTCGCGGAGATGCGATAGTTGAACTGGGCCTTGCTGCGCTCGAAAGCACTCTTGCTGATCATGTTCACCGTGCCGGAAATGCCGTCCGCGGGATTCGCAGGCGTCGGTACCTTCGTCACCTCGATGCGTGAGATATTATTGATCGAGACTTGCGTGAAGAGGAACGCCCGGTTCGCGGCGCTGCCCGACGCATTCGCCATTTGCGAGCCGTCCATCGTCACCGCGGTCAAGTTAGGATCGAAGCCCCGGACCGCGACGGCATTGGGCGAGGCGTCCGAATATTCCACCGTCACGCCCGGAATGAACTTCATAAACTCGGCCACGTTGCCTTCAGCCACGTCCCCGAACGCATCGGTCGCGACCACGTTTTTGATATTGGATGCGAACCGCTGTTCGTTGGTGGCGAGCGCCTCGCCCTCCGTGAGCTTGGATGACGTGAGCACGAAGGCATCGAGTTTCACCACGCCCGTGCCATCACCGTAGATGGCTTTATTTGTGAGATTGATGTCGCGGTTGACTGTTTGGCCGGCGCGCAACTCGACGGTGACCTGCTGCGAATCGAGACCGGAGTAGAACGTCTCGATCGTCACCGCGCCGGCCGGTAATCCGGAAAGTCGGAACGTTCCCGTTTCATCGGTAAATGTCGTAACATCCGTTCCTTTGACGGTGACCCGGGCGTTGTTCAAGTACTGGCCCGTGGCTTCGTTTTGCACGCGGCCGGAGAGCGAGGCGGTACTGGCAGCGGACTGCGCGCCTAAAGGCACGGAGCTCGCGAATCCGATCACGGCGAACACGCACAGGCGCGACGCCAGCGCCATCAGGGCGCGTGGGGATACGACGGTTTTCATGGGCTGGGTAAGCGAGGACAGAAAGGCGCCGCCTGATCAGAGTGTCGAGTCCGATGTCGGCTGAATATCAGATTGCAGGTATCTGGTTAGTTACACCGTTTCGGCAGGAAACGTAAGGGTAACTTCGCTTCCGGGGGAACGAGGTAAAGGTACGGCTTGGGGCCGCCGTTCAAGATGTCCGACCGTCGCTCAACCTGGCGTCATCGAAAACTTTTCCTCGCGCTCCGTGCGCGGTGGAGAATTTTTGTCGGTCACCCTGCTCAGAGGTTAAAACAGCGCGGCCAGCAGACTCAGCTGCGTCAGGGCAATTGCCCACGCCAGGGTGGTCGGTACCGACCAGACGAGAATCTGGCGCTTGGCGTCGCGGATGCCCAACAACCGGCAGACAACCCAAAACATGCTGTCGTTGAAATAGCTGAAAAACATCGAGCCCATTGCCGCCGCCTGCGCGGCGAGGAGCAGGTTCACTCCCGGGATTGCGATCAGGATCGGAGCGGTGATTGAGGCGGAGGTGATAATCGCAACGGTGCCACTGCCTTGCACGAAGCGGACGAAGGTCGCTACGAAGAAGGGCAACAATTCCGGTGGGAGGGGCAGTTGCGCGATCTGGCGCGCGACCAGATCGGCCGTTCCCGAATCGCGCAGCACTCCGCCCAGCGCTCCGCCGGCTCCCGTCACCAAAAGTATGATACCAGCGGAGGCCAAGCCTTCCTCCATTCGCTCGATTACTTCGGCGCGCGGCAGGGACGGCGCCAATAAATAAACCGCCAGCAACAACGCCACCGCCAAGGCGATCATGGGCGTGCCGAAGAAACCGATCGCTTGCACCACCGGATGCGCCGCCAACTCCGCGGCGGCGCCGGACTGCTTTACGAAAAGGTCCGTCGTTGTCTTCAGCATGATCAACAGAATTGGAACTGCGATCGGTGCGATTGACACCGCCAATCCAGGCAGCGGCTTGCGCTCGGCCTCACGCAGAAACGATTCGCCGGCAGCTTTCAGATCGATGGTCGCGCCCGGTGTGGTTTCGAAACCATGCTGCCGGCCTAACCATCGGGCATAGAAAATCACCGGCAGGAAACACGGTAAACCGAGCACCAACCCGAGCATCACCATATGGCCGACATCGACGCCGAATATTCCCGCTGCTGCCAGTGGGCCGGGCGTCGGTGGGATTAAATGATGCGCGGCCGTCGCCCCGATCGCCAAGGCGATGCCCAACGTGATCACGGAGCGTCCGCCGCGGGCCGCCAGGGCTTTCGCCAACGGATGCAGCATCACGAAGGCCGAGTCCACGAAGACCGGGATCGATACAATATAGCCGGTGACGGCCAGCGCCCAATCCTCCCGTTTTTCGCCCAACCATTTTACCAGGCTATAGGCAATGCGCTCCGCGGCACCCGAGATCTCCAGGATCCGTCCCATCATCACGCCGAGTCCGATCACCAGCCCAATTCCGGCCATGGTCTGGCCAAATCCTTTCGTGATCGCACCGATGATCTCTTGTGGCGACATCGCCGCGCTCAGTCCGGCGATCGTCGAGGCGATCAAGAGCGCGATGACCACATGCACCCGAGTTCGGATGACGAGGTATCCCAGGAGGACGACGGCAATAAACAGGCCAGGCAACGCCAGCGACGGATCGGGACTCATCAGCGGTTATATAATTGGGGTAGACGCAAAACGTATATCGCTCAGGCCGGTTTCTGGCATTCCATGATGTGGTCACGCACGATCCGGTCCAGATCGTCATCCGGTTGAAAACCCAGGGCGAGCGCGCGGGAAACATCAAATGCGGCCGGCCACGACGCGACAATCCGGTTGATGGCTTCGTTGTGAATAAATTGCACGCGAGCGACAGCCTCCGGCCCTGCGACCCGTCCGAGGGCCGCGAGCATGTCCGCCACGGTTACGGTGATGCCGGGTAAATTCACCACCGGCTCACTCGCGAGTGTCTCCTGGGGCATTTCGAGGGCGTGCAGGAAGTTGGCGATCGCAATCCGGGGCGAAGAAATCCAGAGTCGAAGGTCCGCCTCGACCGGGCAGATGGCCTCCTCCCCGCGCAACGGTTCGCGGATGATGCCGCTCACGAATGATGAGGCGGCGAGATTGGGCCGGCCCGGCCGCACCGTAATGGTCGGCAGTCGCAGTACGCGACCATCAATATAGCCACGCCGACTGTAGTCACTGACCAGCAGTTCGGTCGCGGCCTTTTGGGCTCCATACGACGAGGACGGGTGCGGGGCGGTGGCTTCGGTTACCCGCGGCGGAAGAGCACCGCCGAAGACGGCCACCGAACTGGAAAACAGAAATCGCGGGCGATTACCGCAGGCGCGGGCCGCCTCCAGCAGCAAGTGAGTGGCTCCCCAATTCACCTGCCAGCCCAGCTCGAAGTTGGCTTCCGCTGCCGAGCTGACTACTGCTGCCAGATGGACGATCGCGTCGTATCCGCCCGCAAGAAGGCGTGCGGCCTCACCCGGGCTCCCGAGATCGGTTTGCAGCGTTCGCACCCGGGGATCGTTCGGCACGACGGCTGGATCAAACGCCTGGTCGGCGAGGAGTAGCTCCGTTACCGGATGGTCGCTCGCGAGCAGCGCATGAGCGAGGCGGAGGCCCAGAAATCCGGCACCGCCGGTGATGAGAATTCGGGAAGGAAATGTCGGCACGAAAGTATATAGGGAGAAGTAAGGGGAGACCTGATTCACGCTGAAGTCAGAACAGTCGCCCCATTCTGACCACCCGGACCTGGTCACCGGGACAAAGAGTTAGAACCCCTGCGATCAAGGGCGAGTTCTATTCCACCAGGCACCCCGATGGGGTCCGGCAACCCGATGGGGTCACGGCAACCCGATGGGGTCACGGCGTGTTTTGTTAGTTGGTCCGCGGTTCGCGTTAGGCCAGTGGA
>CAYVDZ010000430.1:0-5291 GCA_964450575.1 uncultured Opitutus sp. | reverse complement strand
GATCTATGTCGCCGAGCGCGAGGATGCAGTGCTGCGCAAAGTGACCGCGCAAAACGACGGGCCCATTCGCAACGAGGCACTGCGTGCGATCTATCGGGAGATCATGTCGGCGGCGATCGCGTTGGAAAAGCCGCTGTTGATCGCGTACCTCGGGCCCGAGGCGAGCAACACGCATGCGGCCGCGCTGAAGAAGTTCGGAGCGAGCGTGGACTATCACGCGATGGCGACCGTGAGCGATATTTTCACGGCGGTGGAGAAAGGGGAGACCGACTATGCGGTGATTCCGATCGAGAATTCCACCGAAGGCTCGGTGCGCGAGGCGCTCGATAGTTTCGTGGAAAGCGATCTGAAGATCGTGGCGCAGATTTATCTCGAGATCAGCCACGCCCTGATTTCGAACTCGCCCCTGGAGAACATCGAGCGCGTTTACTCCAAGGATCAAGCGCTCGCCCAGTGCCGCAACTGGCTGCAGCGCCATCTCCCGCACGCGCAGTTGGTCGATGCGCCGAGCACCTCGCGCGCCGTGCAACTGGCCCGACAGGAGCCCGGCACCGCCGCCGTGGCCGGTGAACTGGCGGCCGAGCATTACGGCGTGCCGGTGATCGAGCGGAACATTCAGGACAAGGCGGACAACACCACGCGTTTTTTTGTCATTGGCCGCAAGCCGTCCGGAGCCGTGGGGAATGGCAAGGACATCACGAGCCTGGTGGTTTCACTCGGCGATGAAGCCGCATCGCACTCTGGCGCCTTGTTGAAGATGCTGATGCCCTTGGCCGAGCGCGGAATCAATCTCTCGAAAATCGAGTCACGCCCGAGCAAGCGGCGCCCGTGGGACTATTATTTCTTCCTCGATGTCACAGGCCATCACGATGACCCGAGTATGAAGGAAGCGATCGCTGAATTGCGGAAGTATTGTCCGCTCGTGAAGTGGTTGGGCAGCTATCCGGCGGTGAGTTGAGCTTCGCCGGCGCCGGGAGCGGCGACCTCGGCTTTGAGAGTGATACCGTAGAGGTCCGCGGCATTCTGGTGGAAGATCCGATCCTTCCACCCCTTGGACAATGGAGGAAAGGCCATCACCGGATTGTCGAAGTCCCAATGCGGGTAGTCGCTCGAGAAAAGGATGTTCTTCGGCGCGTTGATCATTTCCAAGATCTGCAGGAAGTGACCAGGGACCTCGGGTTCCTCAATCGGCTGGGTGGTCAGATAGACATGTTCGCGGATGTAGGCGCTGGGAAGCTTCTTTAGCCATGGCGTCTCGGCGCGCAGCGCCTTGTAGTTTTTGTCCATCCGCCACATGAGCGAAGGTAGCCAAGCCAGGCCGCCCTCGATCGCGACAAACTTGAGATTGGGAAAAAGCTCGAAGACTCCCTCGCAGACAAGCGAGTTGATCTGCGCCATGAAATTGATCGGGACGATGTTGTGCCACTCGAAATAGCGGGTGGGACGACCGGCGGGCGTCGGGGCGCCCGCGGTGCCGGCGCCCTCGGTGCCCGGATGGATGGCGACGGGCAGATTGTGCTCGGCGGCGGCCGCGTACAGCGGGTGATAGCATCGCTGCCCAAGGAGCCGGGAGGAGCCGCTGGCCATCAGGACCTGGACGAAGCGCTTGTCCGGCGCCCAACGATGAATCTCCCGGGCGGCGGCGGCGGGATCGGAGTGATTGACGACGATCGAACCGCGGAAGCGTGGTGATCGCGTCAGCCAGCGGTGCGCGAGGTTCTGATTGTAGGCGCTGGCGATGGCGTTTCCCCAATCCGGGTCGGGGTGCACGGAGAGCCCGAGCACGTGGGAGCCGGTGAGCACGGCGATGTCGATGCCGTAGCGATCCAGATGATCGCTGATGAGGAAATCCGGGTCGCTGCCGGCCATGCCTCCGAATGGCGTGCGCGCGTCCTCCCGCTGGACCCCGACCGGCGAGAGATATCCGGCGGATGGGACCGCGATGCCATGGGTGTCGGCATAGGCCTGCCACCGGCGGGCGAGGAAAGGACGGAGCTCGGCGCGGATGTCGGCGAAGGCGTTGTGGACGTCAGCGTCGATCAGACGGCGCGGGGAGGCGGGGCGTGAGGACATTTTTGTCGGAATGGCGGTGAGGGAGGGCGCGGCTGGCGCGGGACAAATCAGGAACGGCGGGTACGGGCGTGATCAAGGCTTCGGTGCCTCTCCGGGAAGAACCACCCATAATGTATCCCCCTCCCGCTCGACGGAAAAGGCCTCAAGGCTCTCGTTGCCTGACGCGGAGGCGGCGACTTCCACGGCAATCTTCTTCAGTCGTGTCGCTGGATCGACCAGATGCTCGCCCGTGCGCAGATCGAACTCCCATCCGTGCCAGGGGCAGCGAAGAATGCACTCCTCGTGACCGTAGTCATATTCATAAACGCGTGACGGGAGGGTGGTGCCGCTGATTCGGCCGACGCAGACCGGCGCGCCCGCGTGCGGGCAGATGTTGCGGTAGGCGCGGAGCTCGCCACCGACATTGAACAGGCCAATTTCATAGTTGCCGACTTGGACAAGCCGTCGGGCTCCGGGAGGGAGGTCGGAAATCTTGGCTACGGGGTGTTTGGCCATGAGACTCTCGTAGCCTGCATGGGACAAAGATAGGGTCAATGAACTTGCCCCGACGACGCTTGCAGCCCCTTTGCAGCTCGGCTTGCTCCGGGCAGGCCGTTTCCGGAGGTGTGTCCGGCCCACTGGGCGGCCAGGGTGCAATGGGATCGAGGCGTGTTTTGTTCGGTGCCAGGCCGGATTGAACGAACCCACCCGTCCAGCCAGTCTCGCCCGAAGGCTACTTCCACTGGTCCAATGCGAACCGCTGCCCAACTAACAAAACACGCCCTGACCCCATGGAGGGCGCCGTGAGAAATATGATCGAGGATCGGCGATTGAACGATCGGAACTCAGACCATCGGAGGGTCTCACACGGAGGCACGGAGGGCACGGAGTTCGGAGAGGGGATCGGAGGATTGGCCTTTGTGAACTTTGTGCCTCTGTGAGAGAACTGATCGAGGATTGAAGGATCAAGCCACGGAATTTTCCACCCGGGGGGCACGGAGGTCGGAGAGTGCCACCCCCTTACGGCTGGCTCGCCCACCACTTGCGCATGGGAAAACCAGCCTCGGTGCGGGTTTACCTTTCGCAGAGGAATTAACTTCTAGCGGACTGCCCCCTCGGATCAGCCCCAGACGTTAGGGTCGTCCCTTTCGGGTCGTCCGGATGGAAAGTGGCGATCGCCGGGAAACTGCGCCAATCCATTGCCGCGCCCTATCGCTGGATTGCGGAGACCCTCGAAATGGGCCACCCCGGCTCAGTGCGAGGCCACGTCTCACGCCAAATTCAGCGTTCAGCGGACTGATCCCGTACAGCCCCCCTCCGTAATCATCTCTGCCGCCGGGAGCGTAGATCGCCCCGGCGGCGCTTCGCGCCCCGGGTCGATTTATTATCCGCCAGAAAATGTCGATGTTCGCGCTGCCGCTCACACCACATTTGACCGATTCATGGTAGAGCCCCTCACGGCACCCAGCAGACGCATCGCAGCCCAACACCAAAAAGGTAAAGGGTAAGGCCTGAGGTGTTCGGCTGCCCCCACCGAGGAGGCACTTGACGTCCCGTCTCAAATGAGCTTTCGTTTGTCTCAAATGAAAACCGTCGTTCAAAGCCACCAGCGGGCGACGACCGCAAGTCACCCTGATGCTGCTGCTTCCATTTGGCCTCGCCTCGTCATCACCCGACAAGGTTCGATGTCCATCAGCCCCAAAGTGTCAGATGCCGGTGTGTATGACGTTTTTGCGCTGCATTCGGCCATCGTGAATGGGAGCACGAAGGTTCGGGAAATCAAATCGCTCGCCCACCGGCTCGGCATTTCTGAAGAAGAGCTCGGACGCCGTTGCGGGCTTTCTCGCGCGACCCTCCATCGTCGAGTGAAAGCGAATGCGGCTTTGGCACCGACCGAGGCGGACGTTTGGAGCCGATTTGCACTGCTACTCCACCAGGCGGTCGATGTTTTTGAAGACGAGCAATCGGCCCGGACTTGGCTGGGCACCGCGCAGCCGGGACTTGGAGGACAAGTCCCCCTCGATCTCGCGCAGTCGACCACCGGCTATCGCGAGGTCGAAAAACTTCTGACCCGCATCGACCACGGCGTCTATGCCTGATCCCTCCGCCTGGCGTCTCGATAAACTGAAGTGGGCGTCGTCCTCCTTCGACGGTAGCGGAGCGGCCAAGGAAGGTGGCCGCTGGAATTCCGCGGGCACGCGCGTCGTCTACTGCAGCCAGCACCTCGCGATGGCGGCGCAGGAAAAATATGTCCATCTGCCCAAGCCGGTGGTGATGCGGTTGGTGAAATTCCGGATCGAGTTCAACGGGTTGACGATTGAGTCGCTTGCGTCGCTTCCGCCGGATTGGCGGGTTTCCCCACCAACCCTCGCAACCCAGCAGATCGGAGACGAGTGGGCCGCGTCCAAACGGACCGTCATTCTGGCCGTGCCCAGCGTCCTCATCCCCGAGGAGACCAACTTTCTCCTGAACCCGCTGCATCCGGAGTTCAGCCGATTGGGAGTATCGTCGCCAGAAGTCTTCGCCTTCGACGGTCGCATCGCCCGGCTTCACGAATGAACCGCCACCGCTTCGAAATCGCCCGCGCGCTTTGCCTTCAGCCTGAGCCCGTGACCTGAGTCGGGGGATGGTCACGCGGCGCCGATAGTAGTTATAAAGTAAGGACACTATGGATCGACCGCGGGAAGATGCTGGTGACCTACGCCGGCTGGCGGGCCTCCGATGGGGTCAGTCCGCTGATCGCTGAAATGGGACTAACCAAGGAGCGGGGGTACCCCGAAGGGGACTATTCACCCCAAATTGGGTAACGGCGGAGCTGGTACGGATCGCACGACACGGCTGAATCGGACGGAGGGCGCGTCGTCTTCGCATTCCCTATCCGGGAGCCCGCTATCATGGGATCAATCGCGGCAATCTGCAGCACGACGTTTTTGCACCTTCGCGATCCGGCTCACGCGATTCCATCATCAGCGCAACCCCGCTGGAGGCCGCCTTGCACGAGGCGGGCAAGTGTCTGCGCGACGCGGAAAATTCAGCGAAAGGCGCCGAATGGAAAGTGGCGATCGCCGGGAAACTTCGCCAATCGATTGCCGCGCCCTATCGCTGGATCGCGGAGACCCTCGAAATGGGCCACCCCGGCTCAGTGCGAGGCCATGTCTCACGCCAAATTCAGCGTTCAGCGGCGCTGACCCCGTACAGCGCCCCTCTGTGAACTTTGTGCCTCTGTGAGAAATACGATC
>CAYVDZ010000429.1:0-5298 GCA_964450575.1 uncultured Opitutus sp. | reverse complement strand
GCGGCCTCGTCCTGCGTCGTCAGCGAGCTGCAACCCGTGAGGTAGCGCGCGCCGTCCGAGAAGAGATTGCCGTGTGCGGTCTTCAAATCAGACTGTAGTCAGGTTCTCGGACGAGGCCGCAATACGGCTTACCAAGTTCATTGATGAAGCCGATCTGAGGACATTTGCGGTGGTCCTTAACTGGTGGATTGGCGCGCGATAACTGGGCAACGGTCGAGCGGTCTCACTCTTCGCTCAATTCCGCGAAACGTCTGCCGGCCGCCGGGCAGGGAGTTCCGGTTCAGCAACGCTCAGGGCCAAGCCCGATTCCGCCAACCTGGACAGACTTTCGATGATCTCGTTGTAGTTGTCGCCAATGACGGATGGCGTAGCGACGACGACTTGCTTTACCCCTGATTTTTGCGACTCGGCGCACATACTAATAAAATCGGCGAACTTCGAATTGTAGTCGGGTGGCGTGGATCGCGGCATGGGGAAGCGAGAAATTTCGGTGATCTTAGCTGGCGTGAAGTGCGAGGAAAGCTGAATGTCGATTTAGCCGCAACTTCGAGCGCGCCGGCCTACTGTGGAGAACCCAGCGGACCTTGCATTCAGCCGCTAGCGCAAAGGGCATATAGAATCATCCTCTACCGTTTGCAGTTCGACGAAAACGGTCGGCCATTCTCCGACAGGAATCATCCGGGCTCGTCTCCACGCCGGTTATCCGGCGAAACCAAACGACAGCCTGGAGCGCGTCTGGACGGGTCACTATTTTGCGGGATCGACCCCGACGTTGCCTTGAGTGACAGGCGGTCAAATCCTGGCGGCTTCATGAACCTCCCGCCCGCCGTCCGGATTCTGCCCATGAGCCGGAAAGAGTTCGGCCAGAAGAAAGCCTCCGCCGTTCAACGAGAGTATTTTTCTCGCGACCTCCCCGAAGCGGGCGGGCGATACCGGTTCTACGAACGCGGACTCGGTGCCGTCGCGGGAACCGTTGTCCTCTTTCAGTATGACAATGCGGTGGTAGCGTCCGCCACGCTGCTCGACGTGACGCGGTTCCGGCGCCCGGACGAGGATGGCTGCTCCGGCTATTTCGATTTCGATTCTTCGACGATCCGGGTATTTCGGCCCATGGGGCCGGAGCAAATGCGCGAAGTCTGGCCGTCCTTCGAGTCGTTCGGCCAGGTTCGTCAGGATCTGCCGTCTGCACGCTATCCCACATTTCTGCGGGCGACGTTGGACGGTGCTACAATCGCGGCTTCGATCCTGCGCGCCGTCGGCCGGGTGATCGGCGGCGACAGGAAAAAGGTGTTTACCCGAGCCGACGTTCGCGTCGCCGCCAACGTTGATCGGGATTGGTGGACACTCAGTTGGAACCCGATTTTTCAGGGGATGCGGATCGATCACCCCGGCAAAGCACCCGTGCAGGCGAAGAGGCATCGGAATGTCCTGAAGCGGATCGCCTACGGAGAATTCGTGGTCACGGCTTATGGTTGGACCCTCGTCCGTTCAACTCCGCCGGACGAGGATGGCCGTCATGGCACCGACCTGCGAAAAATCGCGGCCTCGCTCGAAGAAAAAGGCACCTTCAATCCCAAGGACCAAAGCGACGAGCGCGAACGAACGCTGGTGCAAATCGCGCAACGCCGCGGCTACACATTTCGCCGGAGACTCATCGCCGCCTACGAAGGCCGATGCGCAGTCACTAAATGCGATGCGAAACCCGCCTTGGAAGCGGCACACATTCTGCCGTATGCAGGCGACAAATCGGACTTCATTTGCAATGGCCTGTTGCTGCGCGGCGACATCCATACGCTCTTCGACCTGGATTTGATCGGAATAAATCCCCGGACGTTCGCGGTCGCGCTTGCGCGCAGCCTTCGCGGCACGAGTTACGACGAGCTGGCGGGAAAAGCCATTTCAATGCCGAAGGACAAAGACAAGAGACCTAACCTTGCCGCGCTGAAGCGCCGGTGGCGGGAATTCCGGAAAGGCCGTTGATGTCCGCGTCATGCGGATTGAATCCTCCGGGGCAACCGCCAGAGTTCCACCTGCCCAGAACAGCCGCCCTCCGACTCGGCGGTCAAGGTGGAGGCGACGCAGGAGCACGACCTTGACGGCCGAAGTCATAATTGGGCGGCGGGCAGGTGACCAGCGACGAGTCACCATTTGGTCAGCGTCATGCCGCCGAGGGGCTACCGATGACACACCGAGCAACCAGCGAGGATAGTGGCATTCAATCGGGCCGTGCACGTCGCTTGAACAACGATGGAGCAGCGTCGCCGAGTTCAGAAGAACGGGCAGGGCTCCGATTTTGGAAACATGATCGTGGCACGTTTGCGCGCACGCGTCGTCGCAACGCGCAGCGACAGCCGGGCCTGGGCAATTTCCCGTGGAGTGGCTGCACTGCGAACGATCTTGCCCTGCTTGTAGCCCTCGAAAATGAAAACCTCGTCGTATTCCTTCCCCTTGGATTTGTGGATGGTCATCACCTCAAGGCCGCTAGGCTCGTGCATGGATCCCGCAAAGTGGTCTTGGCGAAGTGCGCCCTCTACGCACTGCAACGCGCCGGTGTAGGCGTGATGCTCGCGCCACAGCCCGCTCAATTGGTCGCGGAGACCGGTCCCTCGGGTCAGGAGCCGGAGAAACCGGGCATTGTCCGCGACCTGCCGGATACAATCGACGGACGATGTTTCGAGCAATTTGCGCACGGAGAGCCAATCCTGCACGGGATTGCCCGTGAACGCCAACGCCCGGGCAGCCTCGGCAATCCGCGTGGCTTCGGCGACGATTTCGAGCCTGACTTTCCCGCGTGGCTTCTTCCCGGTTGCGAGGTAGCCCGTCAATGCACTGGTCAGATCCAGTTCGAGCTGGGGCGGCGCATCGGCGCCTCTTCGCCCTCTGATATGAGTGCACAGGTCTGCGATGAATCGTGCCGCTACGTTCGCCTCGCTGCCGCATTCAAGTAAACCGGCGATGACAAGACCGGCCAAGGCCGGGCCTTCCTGATCCATCGCTACGTCGTGGTGCAACGCAGGCAGGCCGTCCTTGTCAGAGGAAAGATATTCAGAGACTGCGATCATCAATCGCTTAGTAGGGACGAGACAGGCAATGGACCACTGCTTGCTTGCCGGCGCGACGCGTTTGATGCCGCCCAAAATGGCGGCTTTAAGCGTAAAACACAGACCCCGCGTTTGGTAGACCGGGTATCGCACGACAGCCACGTCTTTGTATAACTTCCCCTTGTGGGAATCCGACAGGAGGTCGTTGGCGAATGCGACGATATCCGTGCCAGTGCTGCGATGGTTCTCACCGGCGAAGTCAAAAGGCGTCGGTTTGTGCGCCGTGACGAATTCCTGGATACGGGCCGGATCGGCTCCGCGGAACTCATAGATCCGCTGATCCGGATCGGCGAGTGCGACGAGGGTGCTCTTGCGCCCCAGCACCTGCATCATCGCCCATTCGGCCGCGTTGGTGTCCTGAAATTCATCGAGAATGATAACCGGATAGGCGTCCGAAATGATACTTGCGAGAGGCGAGCTACGCTGAAGCAAATCGGCGCACTGACTGGCGAAAAGGTCGAAATGCAGTAACCCCTCTTCCATGAAAAGTCGGAGTTTCTCGGCCTCGCGTTCGGCCTTGTCCAAGTGCGCAAAGCGCGCCGCGGCCTGAGGTGGCGCAAGCAGCGTGATCGTCCGACGCGTGCTCAGCAAGTAACCGTGACTTTGGAGGATGGACCAAGCGAAACCGTGGTAGGTGTTTATGTCCAACGCGCGCCTCGTCTCGGCGCTGACGAGTTTTTGGGCGTGTTGGGCGACTCTCGTGATAGTCGCCCGTGCAAAACTAAGGAATAGCACCTGCTGGCCTGGTGCCAGCCGACCCGATTTGACGTGCTCGGCCGCTTTGAGCAAAGCGATGCTGGTCTTTCCCGAACCCGGTCCACCGAGAATGAGAAGAGGCCCGTCGGCCTTTAGCAGGCGCTGGCGCTTATCATTTAATTTGAGCGGGGCTGTCACCGGCGGGTGGTGTTGGGGCCGGCGCTGCGGCGACCGGTGCTGCAGCCGGGATCGCTGCGGCGTTGGGCGCGGCAGGAGCTGCCGCGGGCGCCGGTGGCGGCTGGGCGAACGTGGCTGTGATCGCGGCGAGCGTGTCCCGAACATACGCTGGCATCTCCGCCTCGGTGCATTCGTTGAGCAGGTCCGCGCCGCCTTCGGCGCCCTTACTCCAAGCAAGATACGCACGCACCGCCGCCTGAAGGTCGGGTAGCGTTGTCGCCGCTGTTGGGGTTTGCGTATGGAGATGCGTGGGCCATTCGCCGTCGGCAACGAGTCGCAGCGCAAAGCGCCGCAGTGCGGCCTCCGCCGTGTTGTTTATCGCCATGTCCTCGAAATTCGGCTCGGGCGATTCATAGGCATGATCGACGTTCGCGATGATGGCCGCGAGTGCGCCGGCTGCCTGTTTGTCGAAACAGGCCAAGACCGTCTTTCCCAATTTGCGAAAATGTTCGCCCAGGGGCGCTACCTGGCTGTCCGTCGCGGCATTCACCACGGCAATGCCAAGTGCTTCGAGCGTCTTATACCGGGTTGGCGCCAATTCGTGCAGGCGGCGCGCCGCTGCGGGCAGCGCGTGATATTCGGTGTGACCTTCGGCAATCAGCACGCGCCGTGCGAGGAGGGCTTCGGCGAACCTTGTGCGCCATTCGTGTCGATACGCCTTGGGCTTGATGACCGCGGGAAAAACCGCCGGAAGAAATTCGGCGACTCCGGCTTTCCGGTTGACGATTAGGATTTGCTCCGGGCTGAATTCCTCGAGGACGTAAGGCGAATGCGAGGTGAACAGGGCCTGGGCCGACGTCTGCCTGACTGCGTTGACAATCCGCTTTTGCGCATGGGGCGGGATCGCTATTTCCGGTTCCTCCATCGCAAAAATGACGTTTTGCTTCTGCTCAGCGATCAAGGTGAGCATCGCGAGGACGAGCAAATTGATCGTGCCGCTGCCCTGATGCTGGAACGGAGCCGAGTGGTTCGTGCCGTCATCGCCCTTGGCTCCCGTTGCCATGAAGACCGTGAGCGTTTCACGTAGCGTCTCGCGGGTCAGGTCGGACACACGCATTTGCGGCTGATCCGCCCATTCCGCCGGCACGAATGATCTCACGGCATCCTGGACCGCCTTCAGAATTTTGTTCAACCCGAGTTCCGAGTCTTCGCCAATGGGGATTTTCCGGAGTTCCCCCAGCGCTTTTTCCCAAACCTGCAGGTTAACTTTTTTTAGGCTGAGAATGATGTCGAGCGACGACCCGCGAGCCAGGCTCACCGCACG
>CAYVDZ010000428.1:0-5300 GCA_964450575.1 uncultured Opitutus sp. | reverse complement strand
GCGGTGGACGGCGGCGGCTCGACGGCGGGGCGGGTCGTCGGGGCGGGGCCGCCCAAGGCAACGCCGAGATTGAGGGACTTGTCCGGATCCACTACGACCCGCGCATAGGGAGCGGTGACCGCGAGTTCGTCCACCGTGACTCCGGTTTGCGCTCCCGCGGTGGCGCGCAATCCGGTCAACGTGACCGACCCAAAGCCCGCCAGCGGCTCGTTCTGCGCTGCGTCGACGAGCGCGAAGGTGTCGAGGCGGAGATTGCCGGTGACGACTCCGGCGGGCACGGTTGCGTTCATGCCGTTGGCGTCCACGTTCAGCTGCGCGGTGAAGGAGCCGCCGGTAAGGCGCGCGGCCGCGAATTGCTCCAAGTAGGGACTCAGCGGCAGGAGGTCGAGGCCCTCGATCACCGTATCCAGTTTAGCCTGCCACGGATTCAGCGCGATGTTGCCCGTCAGGCGCAGAGTGCCGCGGGGAGCCCACGTCGCGGCGAGTTCCACTGGCAGCTGCGCGCCCTCGACGAGGCTGACATCGCGGAGCGAGGCCTGAATGTTTTCCAAGCCGAGGCGGACCGGGCGGGCCGCAGCGTTATCCAGAATGTCGATACGCGTTCCCTTGACCGTGATTCCGGCGATCGCGAGGGTGAGCGGCGGGGCGGGTGGAGTTGCGGGCGTGGCGGTTACGGCAACGGACGGGGCCGGAGCGGCGGACGGCCTGGCGGTCGCGGGAGCGAGCAGCGCGAGGAGGTTGATCGCACCATCGGCCTCGCGTCGCGCCCGGACATGGGCACCGCTCAGGTCGACGGCACCCACGGTGATCCGCCGGGTTGTCAGGTTCGCGTGGATACCCGTGACATCGAATGACGCCAGATCCAATGCGGGCTGCTGACTTCCCCGCTCGAGCAGGGTTACGCCGCGCAGGCTGATGCCGCCTTCGAGGAATTCCAAGTTGGGCGTTCCGCCGGCAGCAACGGAAAATTCGTAGCGACCCTGGACGGTGAGCGTTCCGGCGGTGAGGTCGCCGTTTAGGTGATCCGCGTAATAGGGCGCGTATTTCACGAGGGCGAGATTCTCGATGCTCAGTTTGCCCGAGGATCGGAGCGGCCTCGCTTGCAAGGTGCCTGTCCAAGCCAGCCGTTCGCCAGACTCGGTGATGGCATCGAAATGATAGGGTGCGCCGCGCGAACTCGTGGTGTTAAACTCCGTGAGCGTGAAGGTCACCGGTCCGAGCGTGGTGGCAAAGGGCTGGCTTTGCGAGTGGTCGGTGAAGGCAAGCCGCGCGTCTGAAATTCGCAGGGTGTCCACGCGGAGCGGTCGGGGTTCCTTCGTGGACGGAGGCGGGGGAATAGCGTTGGGCGGAGTCAGCCTGGCCACAATATCTGCGATGCTGAGCGAACCATCGGCCTCGCGTTCGAACCGGCCATCGAGGCCATCGAGGGTGAATTCCCGCAGAACCCATTCACCGCGCAGCGAAGCCAAGGCTTCGAAATTCACATGGAGCAGGCGCCAGCCGAGGAACACGTCCGGGGTCTCGCGCTCGAGGATGGCGAAATTCTCGAGGGTAAGGGAAAGCGCGTACGGGTTGAATTTGGCTTGGCCCACCGTCACGCGGCGGCCGAGTTCAGTGGAGAGGCGTTGCTCCAGCTGGGAACGGATGATCGGCGGCAGGACGAAGAATCCGATCACGGTAAAGAGTGCGGTGAGGATGACCGCAGCCACGAGCACGCGCTTTAGCTTCGAAACGGGCTTCATGTGCGCCATGCTGAAGTATTCATTGGCGGCGGCAATCATCGCGTGTGAGCGCTGATCATGAATGATGCCTTTCCGGCTACGTGAGTGGCTTGGTTTTGTCAGGTTTGCCGGCAATTATTGCCGAATTTCGGTCGACCGCTCACCACGTTTTTAGCGACTGATTTCACCGATCGAGTGGTTATCACTGATTACTAGGATCTTGCAGGATCTTCCACGAGATTGGAATGGAATATGCAATCTGTTGGGCGTTCCCATCCCCATGAGCATCTTATTAAGCATCGCTGTCGTTCTCGTCCTGATTGGTCTTTCCGGGCTGCTGGTCGTGGGTAGCAAGGCGTCCCGCGATGGCTACGAGGACGAATTGGGATTCCATCACGGTTCTGATCCTGGTGATCGCGCGCGTTGAGCGCGTCGTAGTAATATCGTGGCGGAAGGGAGGCCATTTTACCTGCGTTCCGGTCTTTGCTTATTCGGGGCTTTGCGATTCTAACACGGGCATGTCACCTGGCGTCATTGGACAACGTTGCCTCAGCGAACGCGAACCCGAGCTCGGGCTCGGTTTGATCGTAGGCGTGGATCTTCCGGCCAAACGGATTGCCGTCGAGTTTCCGGCGACCCGCGAAAACCGGCTTTATGCCCTCGGCACCGCCGTGCTGAAACGCGTGCAGTTTCGCGTGGGGGAGACGGTCACGACCCGGTCCGGCCCCACGCTGGTCGTTGAAAGCGTCGAAGAGGTGAGCGGTCTTCTGACGTATCTCGGAGGCGGCAAACGCGTGCGTGAAGATGCGCTCTCCGACGTGACAAGTGTCACGTCGCCCGCGGAGCGCCTCATGGCCGGCCAGGTCGATTCGGGTGAGGTCTTCGATCTTCGCTACCGAGCCCTGCAGGCGCAGGCCCGGTTTCGCCAATCTGACGTCCGGGGTTTTCTGGGCGGCCGTCTCGAATTGATTCCGCATCAATATTACATCCTCCACGAAGTTTCATCGCGCCAGATCCCGCGCGTGTTGCTCGCGGATGAAGTGGGGTTGGGCAAGACGATTGAGGCGTGTCTCATCTTGCAGCGACTTCTGGCGGTGGGAAAAGTGAGTCGCGCGCTTATCCTGGTGCCGGAATCGCTGGTTCACCAGTGGTTCGTCGAACTGCTGCGCCGTTTTAATCTTTGGTTCAGTATCTACGATGAAGCGCGCTGCGTGGCCGTGGAGGAGAGTGACCCGGGGCAAAATCCGTTTCTCGCCGGACAGCTCGCGTTGACCAGCATCGGCTTCCTGGCGTCCAGTGAAACCCGCCGTGAGCAAGTGATCGCGGCGGGCTGGGACCTCGTGATTGTCGATGAGGCGCATCACCTCGCGTGGTCGCGGGAACAGGCCAGTCCCGAGTACGCGCTCGTTGAGCAGCTCGGCAAGCGTTCGCCGGGTTTGTTGTTGCTGACGGCGACGCCGACGCAGCTCGGCCTGGAGGGTCACTTTGCGCGGCTGCGCCTGCTGGATCCGGCGCGTTATACGGACTTCGATTCCTTTCGCACCGAAGCGGAGAGCTTCGGGGCGGTGGCGGGCATCGCAGAAAAGATCGTCGATAAGCAGCCCCTCACACCGGACGACCACGCCACGCTGACCTCGATCTTCGGCCGCGATCCCGCGGGCCTGGCAAAACATCTTGAAGCCCTGGCGAAAGGGAAACGCGGGGCGCGGGAAGCGTTGTTGCGGACGCTGCTCGATCAGCATGGCACGGGGCGGGTCGTGTTCCGGAACACGCGGGCGACGATGACCGGGTTCCCGAAACGGAAATTTTGTCCGGTGCCCCTCGATGCACAGAACAACCTGACCCTGCTGGCGCGAATTGCGCGCGAACTGCAGGCCGAGGAAACCGGCGAGGACGCTCACCTGCGTTACTCCTTCAAAGAGGATCCGCGGATGGACTGGCTCGTGACGTTTCTCAAGGAGCGGCAGGGCGGCAAAATTCTCCTGATCTGTAAAACCCAGCGCAAGGTGCTCGCGCTCGAAGCGGCGTTGAAGGAGCGCACGAGCATCAAAGTCGGCCTCTTCCACGAAGGTCTTGCGCTGGTGCAACGCGACCGCAATGCGGCTTGGTTTGCCGAGCATGACGGGGCGCAGCTCTTGCTCTGTTCGGAAATTGGCAGTGAAGGACGGAATTTCCAGTTCGCGCATCATCTGGTGCTGTTCGATCTGCCCCTCAATCCCGGGCTGATCGAGCAACGCATCGGGCGGCTCGATCGTATCGGCCAAACGGAGACGATCCGGATTCACGTGCCTTACCTGGCGGGCAGTGCGGGCGAGGTGCTGGTCGAGTGGTATCATCAGGGCTTGGACGTTTTTGAAACGCCGCTGCATGGCGGAAGTGAGTTTCAGGAGACGTTCAAGGACCGCGTGCTGGAACTCGCGCTCGCGTTCGGCGATGGCGGCAAGGTGGGCGCGCGACAACTCGCGGCCTTGGTGGCGGAGACCAAGGTGTTTCACGACCGGCTCGCTGAAAAAATGCGTCACGGGCGCGATCGCCTGCTCGAGTTGAACTCGTTCAATCGCGAGGTGGCGGAACGCGTCATTGCGCGCGTGCGCGAGGTCGATGCGGATCCGTTTCTGCGGGAGTTTCTCCTCGGGCTTCTCGATCACTTCGGGGTGCGGACGAAGGAGCACGAAGACGGGGACGTATTTCTCGATCCGCGCCACGCTTATATCGAGGGTTTTCCCTCGATTCCGGCTGAGGGCATGCTCGCGACCTTCGAGCGCAAGCGGTCCATTGCGCGCGAAGATATCCGGTTTGTGACCGCGGATCATTCGCTGGTGCAGGACGCGATCGATCTGCTGATCGAGTCCCCGGCCGGAACGACCGCCTTCGGCGTGATGGCCGCGGCGAAACCCGCCCTCCTGCTCGAAGCGATTTTCGTCCTGGAAACCGTCGCCGAGACGCGCTGGCACGTGGATCAGTTTCTCGCGCCAACCCCGGTGCGCGTGGTGGTGAACTTTCAAGGTGACGAACTCACCGGGGAGCATGATGCCGCCTCGCTCGCTGACCGGATGCAGGAGCATGACATTCACCGCTTCCTCGAGCGGCCGGGGTTTAACGCGACCCTCCTCAAGGCCCTCATCAAATCCGCCACAGAACGCGCGGAACTGCGATCGAGCACGCTGAAAACCGCGGCGGAAGCGCGGGCCCGTGCCGCGCTCACGACGGATTTGGAGCGGCTGATTGCACTGCAGAAAATCAACGATCACGTGCGCCCCGAAGAGATCGCGCTGGCGCGTGAACAACTGGAACGTACGCGCGTGGCGCTCGAGCAAGCGCGGCTGCGCCTCGATTCGATTCGGCTGATCGTGGCCGGCGCGACCGGGTTGGATTGAGCCCGGCCCGAATGATGCCGCCTGCGCCGCGTCGTGATCTGTTGCCTGTCATCCTCCTCGCGGTGGCGGTGACGGTCGTGGTGTTTCGGTTGTGGACAAGTTTCTGTTTTTTCCCGCTGCCGGACTGGAACACTCTCCGGCTGACGCCGACCTTCATGATTCGCTTCGGCGCGGCGGCGTATCCAGGTCTTCATGACGGGGC
>CAYVDZ010000427.1:0-5305 GCA_964450575.1 uncultured Opitutus sp. | reverse complement strand
CCAGTCATCGATTGCATTCAACTCAACCGCGGAACCGCTCACCAAACCATCATCCGGATAGCCGGCTGTGCGCAGAATCTCTTTCCGAGTCTCGTCGTCGTGATGATAGCCGAGGATCGATTGGTTGAGCTTATAGACGGAAGCACGGTCCAGCTTTACGCCCGGCTGCGACTTCACCCAGCTTTCGAACTGCGCATAGGTCGGCTTGTTCTCAGCGATAAATTTCTTCACCGCTTCGGCGGAAAGGCCGAGGCCGGCAATGACCATCGAATCGAAGCCCTTGCCGATTCCAGGATAACCCTCGGCAAGTTTACCACAGGCGTCGAGGGAGACTTTGAGCCAGAGGCGCGGGAGGTGAAGCACGCCGAGCGGACCGGCGACGTTACACGGGATCAGGGGGATGAATGAGCTGCTCATGGTTATTATCGGGGAATACCGCACGGGATGAAGTCCCACCGCTGGTGCGGCGCAGCGAGTGGGCGGGGTGAACACCTTTACTCTAAGTGCATCAGCCATCGATTGGCAATGACGAGCTCATCGGCCGCGAACAAAAAAAAGCGAAGTGCGTTTCGCACTTCGCTTAGGACCTGAAGAACAGGCTCCACTGTTGAGGGCCGGTGGCGATCGCAGAACGATCGCCACCGGACCGGGACAACTAGCGGGCCTTCTTCTTCGCGGCGGCCTTCTTGACGACCGTCTTAGCGGCAGCCTTTTTGACGGCATTCTTAGCCGGTTTCGACGCAGTCTTCTTTGTGCTTTGTGATTTAGCCATGTTACTTGTTATGTTACGGGGAAGCTGAACTGGAGTTCTAGAAGCCAAGTTCGTTGCTATGCGCATTACCAAATGCGCTCACCGCGAACTCTGGTAAAAGTGCAACCATGTTTCGCGCATTGCTGCAATGTATTCTGATAAAAAACTAAAATATTTTCGCTGCATGTACTCATCAATTCACGTCAGCGGGGATCATTCGCGACCCGCGACGATCGGTTTCACCACGAATTTTCCGCCCTTGAAGAGGCGCGTTTCCTGCGACGAAAGTCCCTTGCTTTTCCATGCGTTTCTCCTCTGAGAAACGCCATTTATATCCATTTTATCAATACATAAAATTGAGCCCGAAATCCATGTCGGTTGTTCGTTGTTCCCGATCACGCCTTCACGCCTCATCGTCGTCGCGCGATCCTGATCCGAATTTGCCTGAGCGATGATCGCTTTCGTCACGTGGATGGCCCAAAACGCACCAAAAGTGTCGGCGTAGTCGCCGTCTGAATACCCGACGAGGCCTCGTGCAGCGCTCGCTGACGCCTCTGAAACCATCGTCGTGAGCGAGGCATAATCACGGCGGTGCACGCGACCGATTACACGCGCCCGCTCTGCGGCGCAGCGTGCGGCACGCCGCGTGGTGCCAGGGCGAATTACTCCGGCTGGCCCGATCCGCCGGATGCATTCAGGTCGTGGATACTTCGAGCGGGATCGAGGTAGGACGGACGCAGTGGACATCTTCACGCGAAGCTTCAACGGGGGGCTGCGATCAGGTGACTTCATAGACGATACGCCGGAAGGATAGTACCGCGTTTCACGGTTGGAGCGGAGGGCTTCCGGATCAGCGCAACCGGTTCGCGCAGGATCTTGATCTGCTCGAAACGCCAGGTGTCAGCGGGGGCCGCCGCCGCCGCCGCCGATGCTGGCGCTGTCCAGGTCACCAACTTTCCTTCGAGGAAAACCAACTCTGCCCGATGATCGTAGATCGCGACTTCGAAGCCACGTCCAGACGTGGAGATCAATGCTCTCCCAATTGTGGCGGACGCTTCATCCCGCGACATGCCTGGTTGTAGGCTACCCCATTCCTGCGCGCACAACCTGCCCGGAAGGAGCAGACCGAGCACGGTCAAACGTCGAAGTGCAGATCGCATCTTTTTCTTATCGGCACATTCTCCCAAAACCAAAATCCTTCTCTCCGCACTCGGGTGAAGCCACGGGATTTGAGTCACGCGCGAGCGGAAAATCGAGCGAGGCGCGAAGGGGAATGACCATGGGCGCACAGCGGCGGGAGCGTTCACGCAGGAGTGCTTTGGTTGCTCACTCCACTGAGTGTTGAGGTTACGATCGGCGCGAAACCTTCGTCCCCCGTGTCGCCGCATTCGATCGGCATCGCGGTGGGCGTCGACGGTTAACGTTTCGTCGCAGCTCGTTTCGCACCGCGGCGCGCCGGTGGCTTTCGCGTGGCTCTGACACGCGTCCGCGTTCGAGCCGTCGTGGGGGACGACGTGGCTGGGTCGACTCGATCACTATTCCACTGCAGATCGTTGTCCCGGGCGATGCGCGCCATCGAGCGCCCGGTGAGCACGGAAGAATCATCGCGCCGCGCGGAGATGGGCTTCGCTGCCGTCCCTGACTTCGCGAGGAGCCACATCGGTTTGAAACTCTCGCTCTTGATGCGGAAAATATGCCACTCACCCTGCAACTTTTTGCCGTCAAGGCGAAGTTTGAGATCCCCTTTCTCCATGCTGCCACCGAGCAGTTCGTAGGTGCCAAGATCCCAAACCATCACGGTGCCACCGCCATATTGCCCCTTCGGAATCGTGCCCTCAAACTGCAGGTACTCGAGCGGATGATCTTCGACCTCGAAGGCGGCCCGCTTCACGCCAAGTTCATAAGGCGGACCTTTCGGCACGGCCCACGATTTCAACGTGCCATTCATCTCCAGGCGGAAATCATAGTGAAGCCGACTCGCGTCATGTTTTTGAATGACAAACCGGGGCTCGCCGGCGTTCGTGCGGGCTTTACGACGGCGGCCTTTCGGTTCGGCCGTGCGAGTGAAATCGCGCTTGGCGGCGTAGCGCGCCAAGGCTGCCGGACTCGATTCGGGATCGGGAGCCTTCGGCGCCAAGCGTGACGCCGATTTCCGATGCGAGGCGCGCGGAGCCGTTGTTTCCAGCTGCTGGAATGCGTCGGGGAGGCGCTGCCGCGTCGTGAGCACCGGCTCAAACAGATCGCCGACCTTGCGTAGTTTTCGCAACGCCTCAGCAGGCGAGAACGAAAGCGCGGAATAGTTTTCCGCGGCGCGCGCCTTGCTGAGTTCAGACCAACTCAGCGGCATCGAGATGAAGGGCTCATCGCGTTTCCCTCGCATGGCATACACACCCACCGTCGTCTTCGACCGCGAGTTCTGCGACCAGTCGATCAGCACTTTCCTCTTCCGCAGTGCCTTCGACATTCCACTCAAAATGAGCTTCGGGTGCCGGCGCTCGAGCAACTCCGCCACGCTCTTCGCAAACGGTTGCGTTGAGGCGTAGGTCACCCCGGTATTGAGCGGCACATAGACCTGAATTCCCTTCGACCCTGACAGCTTGGGAAACGATTTGAGATCAAGCTCGTCGAACACGTCCTTTAACAGGAGCGCGACTTCGACGCAGGTGAAGATATCGGCGCCCTCTCCGGGATCGAGGTCGAACGCCGCATGCGTCGGGCAGTCGATCTCCGGCACGCGGTGAAGGAACGGATGCAACTCAATCGCGCCCAGGTTCGCACACCACGCGAGCGTCTCTGGATTGTTGATGAGGATATAATTGATCTGCCCCTCACGATGCCGGCGGGGCACGCGGAACGTGGAGATCCAAGCAGGCGCGTGCTTCGGCGCATTCTTCTCGTAGAAGCTTCCGCCTTTCACTCCATCCGGAAAACGAATCAAGGTTACCGGACGATCCTCGAGGTGCGGCAAGATGAACGGCGCCACCTCCAGGTAGTAATGAATCACTTCCCCTTTGGTGAAACCACTCGGGAAATAGACTTTATCGAGATTCGAAAAGCTCACAGGACGCGCGGACTCCGTCCCGTGCGGTGTTTTACCGACGGATGCCATGACACGACAGACCCGCCTTATGCAGAGGCGTTCATCGGGCTTCGATCCTGCACCAACCCTTCCCGACCTCGCGATGCTGCCTCCGCGTCGAGTCCATCGTCGTCACCGCCCGACAACGCGCCATGACGAAGCGTTAACCCCCAATCTTTTTCCACACTTCAGCCGGAACAATCAAACGCGTTTCTCCCACAGCCTTGATCTCCGTGGTCGAGCGTTGACGCACATGTACGCGGTCTCGATCCACATCGAGGATGCCTTCAAGGTTAAGCTGATAGCGGGTCACGACACCATCCCGCATCAGCAGCCGAAAGGTGCCGCCGGCCGCGACGGGGCTGAGGTGATTTTGCCCATCACGCACCAGCAGGAGCTGCGCGCCCAGATCGGAAAGCACACCCACGGCCTCGTCCCCTTCCACTGCGAGGAAAGTACAACTGCTCACAATCACCGCGAGTTCCTCGTGGGGGCGGCTCATGGCAAACTGCGCGTTACTATAGGACCGGGCGTCAGTCACCGGCGCGAGCTGGAAGACTACAACCTGGGAGGGATCAAACGGGTCTTGGTGGACGATTCCAGTGCTTCCCCACGGAAACGAGCGGAGCGAAATCGACCACGTATCGAAGCCGTCGCGCCAATCAGGATGCCGCTTCGGAAGCTCAATCCACGTGCGCCATCCTCCTTCCGCCTGCAGCACGAATTCGCTCCCGGTCCAAAAGTACGCTTCCACATCAGGCTCGGCGGTTCGCCCGAGTTTCTGCGCGACGGACTTCACCATGGGCAGTCGCATCCACGTATAGCCGCCACGCTCCGTCTTGCCTTCAATCGTGTACTCCCGCACGTCATCCGAGACCGCCACTGACCAGCTATAGTTAGGCTGCCCGGTCAGGTGCATCGCGGCAATGGCGACCCTGTCGGCCGGATCGAGCGCGAGCGCCGGCGGAAGAACCAGGAAAGAAAGCAGGGCGAACGAAGGAAGAAGAAACTGTTTCATGCTGACACGAGCGAGGGACGTTCGATGAGTAACGCGTTACAGTGCCATGACCTCCAAACGAATGATATGGGGTGACGTCTGACTATCCGGTGGAGCAGATACCTACGACCGACGGCGAGATCCCCGGGGTGCACGCGACCCGGCCAGGGGCGCAGCGGGAGATGGGACTTTCCCCCGTGGAAATCCGGTAGGCGACGACGCTTGCAGTGAATGCTCCATACGGCGTGACCGCGGTGACCTGCGCCACCTGACGATCGAGCCCACCGCACCGATACGGCCGGAACTGCCATTATCACCGAACCGCTCCGACCGATTGCGCTGCTGAAACGAATTCCGCCTTTCCCTCGCCCCTGCATTCCGCTTTGCTCGCCAATTCAGCATGTCGCCCGCCCAAGAAATCGCCCGCCGCCGTACCTTCGCGATCATCTCGCACCCCGATGCGGGCAAGACCACGTTG
>CAYVDZ010000426.1:0-5308 GCA_964450575.1 uncultured Opitutus sp. | reverse complement strand
GAAAGCCGCCGACCGACACGGCCAAGCCGGAAAACAATACCCGGATCTCGTCGATCACCCGCAGCAGACGGCGCACGATATAGCCTTGGGTGATGATCGCGCAAACCCCAAGAAACCCCAGTAGAATACCGTTCTCTCGCGCCGTGTAGCCGAAGCGCGTTGTGGCCAGAAACGTCAACGACGCCTCCATCGCGACGAACGCGATGGAAAAAACAAACGCCACCAGGTTCGTCCGCCGCAGCGCCGGATCCCGCAAGCCCAGGATCGCGCGCAGTGGATTTCTCAAACGCGGCTCGCGCGACTCGGCGCGAATTTCCGGAGACAACGTCTCTTTGAATTTCGCCCAGATCCACACCATGTTGATCAAACAAAGGCCGAGCGCCACCAGCGCGGGAACCGAAAACGGATTAACGCCGAGACGCGTGAGCCCGGGAAAATACGCCGTCAGATCGATGTGCACGGTAAACGCGCCGATCGTGGGTCCCGTCACGAGACCGAGGCCAAACGCTGCGCCGACCAAGCCCATCGCCTTGGAGCGTTCCTCCCGCGAGGTGACATCGGCCACCGCCGCGGTCGCGACGGACAAGTTGCCACTGAACCCACCGCTCACAATCCGCGAGAGCAGGAAGAGCCAGAACGAGCCACTGCACACCCAGATGAGATAACCCAGCGCGGTGCCGGCGACCGTCAGAAGCAAGACCCCGCGCCGGCCCCGCCGGTCACTCACCGCGCCCCAAAAGGGCGCAAAGACAAATTGCAGGATCGAGAAGACCGAACTGATGACGCCGCCAAAAAGCACCGGGGCGTAACTCTCGATTCCAAAGGTTTGCGCCAGCGAATTCGTCTGATCCAAAACCCAGCCAAGCACCCCGCTCATTCCCTCCCGGCCCAGGTAGTACTCCAACAGATCCGGACCGAGCGGAAAGATGATCGAAAACCCGATCAGGTCGATGTACAGGGTGAGAAAGATGACCCCAAGGGACAGCGGACGCGCGGGACGGAGGGCAGAGTTGGAGGCGACTTTTGGCACAAAGAGAGCGGCGACCAAAACGGATCCAACGCACAACGCCAAGGCGCAAAACCCGCCTAATCCACAAGACTGGAGGTCGTGACCGCAATCCCCGGCAGCAGACCCCTAACCCTGCGTCATTAGCGCGGTTGTTGCTCGGGTTCCCGACGACACGTCGAAGACATGCGCCTGCACGACTCGTCTACCGGGCCCCTTTCGAACGAATCACGCACTGCGAATTCACGGTATCGGAACTACACCCGGGTTGGCGCTCCCCTTACAACACGTACGGCAACGGATGCCGGGCCGTGAGGCCCGCCACCCGCTGCCTAACTTGATCCGGCACGGCTGCTTCGTCCGGGGCGCCAATGGCGGCGAGCACCGTGTCGATACACGCCGCAATATCTTCCATCTCGGCCTCGACAAATCCACGCGTGGTGATCGCCGGCGTGCCCAAGCGGATGCCTGAAGCCTGAAACGGGCTGCGGGTTTCGAACGGCACGGTATTTTTGTTACACGTGATATGCGCCAGATCCAAGGTCTCCTGCGCCTTCTTGGCCGTGAGCTCCGGGAACTTCGGGCGCAGATCCACCAGCAGGAGGTGATTGTCCGTGCCGCCGGAAACAATCTTGTAACCGCGCGCCGTCATCGCGGTCGCCAAGGCCCGCGCGTTCTTCACAACGTGTTCGGAGTAAGTCTTGAACTCGGGCTTGAGACACTCCGCAAAGCACACCGCCTTCGCCGCGATAACGTGCATCAACGGTCCGCCCTGGCCACCGGGGAACATGGCCGAGTCGATCGCCTTCGCGTGCGCCGCCTTGCAGAGAATCAGGCCGCCGCGCGGACCACGCAGCGTCTTGTGCGTCGTGGTGGTCACGAAGTCCGCATGGGGCACCGGCGAGGGATGAACCCCCGAAGCCACCAGGCCCGCGATATGCGCGATATCAGCGAACAAGAGCGCCCCCACACTCCGGGCAATCTCCGCCATCCGGGCAAAGTCAATGACGCGCGAATAGGCGCTCGCGCCCACGGTGATCATCTTGGGCTTCTCGCGCTGCGCGATCGCCGCGAGCTCGTCGTAATCGATCAAGCCGTTGTCCTCGCGAACTCCGTATTGACAGAAATTATACAGCTTGCCCGAAAAGTTCGCCGGATTGCCGTGGGTCAGATGGCCGCCATGGCTCAGGTTCATCCCCAGCACTTTGTCGCCCGGCTGCAGCGTCGCGGTATAAACGGCAAAGTTAGCCTGTGATCCGGAGTGCGGCTGCACGTTGGCGTGCTCGGCCCCAAAAAGCTTCTTCGCCCGCTCGATCGCAAGGATCTCGACTTTGTCGACATGCTCACAGCCGCCATACCAACGCTTTCCCGGATAACCTTCCGCGTATTTGTTGGTGAGAATGCTGCCCTGCGCTTCCATCACCGCGGGATAGGTGAAGTTTTCTGAGGCGATCAGCTCGATATGGCCCTGCTGCCGCGTCAACTCCGCCGCAATGGCGGCGTAAATTTCAGGATCAAGGGAGCGAAGCGGCGCGGCAGCGAGAGACATGGAAGGGAGCGGGTTTCGAATGGCAGGTTTCTAGCTCAACAGAGACCAGACTAGCAGATTTTAAAACGACAATCCGCAATCTGAAATCCACGCTCACGAAACCGAGCCGGGCATCATGAGTGTCTTAATCTGCTGCACGAGCGACGGAATCGACTCCACCATCTCATCCCGGGCCGCTTCATAAAGTTTCAATGGGCCGCCATAAGGATCGCCAATCTCGAAATCGGGCAGATTCGGGACGAATTCGCGAAAGAGAAACACGTTTTTCGGCACCGGATCCGCCTGCACCATGATCAGGGCGCGGTGCGACTCGGTCATACACAAGACGGCCAAGGCCTCATCCAACAAATTTTGCGTGAGCGACTGGCTGCGGTGCCGGGAGACGTCGATTCCCACTTTCTTCAACGCCTGCACCGAATTCATCGAAACGGGCTCCCCAGGGCGCGCGGCCACACCCGCCGAAATCACTCGAAGCGAGCGCAGCGGTTCGGGCTGGGCCGCGAGGGCATGTTGCAGCAAAGCCGCACCCATCGGGCTGCGACAGATGTTGGCGGTACAAACCGTGACGATGGTTCCGGAGACGGACATTTCGTGCGAGGGAAAGGACATGCTTTCCGACGAAACGCAAAGCCCGATTCATACGGTTTCATCCGTGGAGCCGAGGGATTTCGCCCCTATCTCCCATACGGCCGAATCAGGCCACCCTTTCCCACGTGGATCCGTCCAATCTTAACCTCCAGGCCTGCAGCGTGCGCAGGGCCGGACGAGTTTGCGGGCTCGAACGCAGACGGTCAACGCCGCCAGCCCAAACGTACCCGCCTGCCCTCCCGGCTCGTCTGCATTACTTCAAAGGCACCTGCTCCACAATCTCGAGACCGTAACCATCCAGACCGACTACCTTACGCGCGCTATTTGAAATGAGCCGGATTTTGGCGAGCCCGAGCGCCGCCAACACCTGCGCACCGATGCCATAATCGCGAAAGCTCATCGGCGGCGGCGGCTCCCCGGGCTTGGCCATAAGGCAGCGCACCAGAGTCTCGTCGGAATTCTGCGGCTGCATATAAAGAACCACCCCGCGTCCCTCGGCGGCCACGGCTGCGAGCGACGATGTTAACATTTGATGGCCCACCATGCCCTTGCCCTGAAATAAATCGCTCAATAAATTTTCGCTGTGCACGCGCACCAAGGTCGGCTCCGGTCCCAGTTCCCCGGTTGAAAACGCCAGGTGATGCCGACCGTCCAGCCGACTGCGAAAAACGTGCAAAGTGAAATCGCCGAAATCCGAGGCAAACGGCTGGGCCGTGACCAATTCCACCAACTGGTCGCGTCGCGCCCGATACTCGATTAGCGCTGCGATTGAAATCATCTTGAGCCCGAACTTCTGCTTGAACTCGATCAGCTGCGGCAGTCGCTGCACACTACCGTCATCGTTCACCAGTTCGCACAACACGCCCATCGGTGACAAACCCGCGAGCGTCGCCAGATCCACGGCGGCCTCCGTGTGGCCGGCGCGTTCCAGCACTCCACCGGGTCGGGCCCGCAGTGGGAAGACATGCCCCGGTTGCACCAGTTGTTCCGGCCGGGTCGCCGCATCCGCGAGCAACCGAATTGTCCGCGTGCGATCATACGCACTGATTCCGGTGGTGATGCCCTCGGCCGCATCCACGCTGACCGTAAAATCCGTTCGGTGTGACTCCCGGTTGCTCGCGACCATCGGCCCCAAACCGAGGCGCCGGAGTTGGTGTTCCACGGTGGGAACACAGACGATACCACTTCCGTAGCGGATCATCATGTTCACGGTTTCCGGCGTCACCTTTGAAGCCGCCATGATGAGGTCACCTTCGTTTTCGCGATTCTCATCATCGGTCACGATGACGAGTTTGCCGGCAGCAATATCCGCGATGGCGGACTCAACAGTGTCGAAGGGCGGCAGAACGGAGCTCATCAGAAGGATAAAGGCCGAACGTCTCTCGCCGCTTTCACGCTGTCAATCCATGCGCTGTCTCTGCCCAAGCGGGCCGGGACCGGAACTATCGTTGGAGACGCATCGATCCTCCCCACCGCCGAAGCCCGGTGCCAGACAGATCACCGCGAGCTCGGCCACGCGCGGCGTTTATTGCCGAAAATCCACTACCATCGTCTCGTTGATCGGCGGCGTTCCCGGTGCGGCATCCCGAACGAGCGTCATGTACAACTTAAACAGATACGGCGGGCGGATATTCTGCGGGGAGGAAAGCGACTTTCCGTCCGCCGACACGTTCAGGACCACCCGCTCTTCACCCACTTTGTATTTCGGATCCCAACGCAGTGCTGCCCGCTCCACATCGGGGACGACAGGCTTCTTCTCCGCATCGTAGAACGATAACTTGAACGTCGAATTAACAATCTGGATACCGAGAAATCCATCACCCCGGGGAATCTCCACGCCCTCGATCTTCGCCGGCTCTTCTGCGTGCGCGCTGCCACCCTTTGAACCCGGACTCTTCCCCGCCTGCGCCCCATTCACCAGGCCGGGCGCCGCCCACCCAAGGACAACCAAAAGCAGGACCGGGCCGAGAGAGTTCATGATCAAACCATAGGCGTGATCGAGCTCCGGGCAAGGGGCTTGCGGATGCAAAGTGGGTTTTCGTTCAGTTTTGACGTGCGGCAGCCCCCTCAAAAAGTCAGATCAACCGACGCCATGGAGACTACCGACCAATTGTTTCAGAACAATCGCAACTGGGCCCAAGCCATCCAAAAACTCGATCCAGACT
>CAYVDZ010000425.1:0-5310 GCA_964450575.1 uncultured Opitutus sp. | reverse complement strand
GATGAGGAGCGGGGGTTCGTGCACGAGGGCACGTGCGATCGCGACGCGCTGTTGTTGTCCACCGGAAAGCCGTCCGGGCCGTTCGCGCTCGCGACCGGCGAGGCCGACGGCCGCCAGTATGGCGCAGGCGCGGTCGTGAGCCTCGCGCCACGGGCGGCCCTGAATGAGCAACGGCACGGCTACATTCTCGGCTACGCTGAGCGTCGGGATCAGGTTAAAACTTTGAAAGATGAACCCGAGGTGACGACTGCGGAAACGGGTGAGCGCGGCCTGCGGCAGGCGATGTAAGGCGTGGCCGAGCACTTCGATTTCTCCGGCATCGGCGGCGAGCGTGCCGGCGATCATCGAGAGCAGGGTGGTCTTGCCGCAACCGGACGGGCCCACGATCATGAGCAGCTCGCCGCGGCGGGCTTCGAAGGTCGTTTGGCGCAGCACCGGCGTGCGCGCGGCGCCGAGGCCGAAGGCCTTGTCGATCCCGGTGAGGCGCACGACTGACTCGGGTTCACCGGCGGACGCGGTGCGAAGGGAATGAGTGGATGCGACCATGGCGAAATCAGGAGCGAAACACGATGGTGGGTTCGAGGCGCGCGACGCGCACGATGCCGATGACGCTGACGAGCGTGCAGATAAACAAAACGGCCAGGAAGACCGCGGCGGGAATCTGCCAGAGCAGCAGGAAGGGGACCTTCTTGATCGCGATGGCGCCGTAGCCGAGCAGCGAGACGACGCCCAAGCCGATTCCGTAGCCGATGAAGCCGACGGAGAAGGCCTGCAGAATCAACATGCGGCAGAGCATGCCCGTGCTCGCGCCCATGGCTTTGAGCGCGCCGAGGTTGCGCAGGTTTTCGAGAATGAAGGAATAAAACGTCTGACCGGAAACGGCCGTTCCTATAATAAATCCGATGCCGACGATGAGGCCGACATTGATGGGAATACCGGTGTTGATGATATACCACCAAATGCTGGACCACATGAAGTCATCGGCGGTGAAGGCCGCCAGGCGCGTGGTCGCAGCAATGCGGCCAACGACAACCGCGAGGTCCTCGCCCGGCAGCGGAGCGGCGAGCACGTAGCTGAGGAGTTTGCGCTGATTCGGTACAAAACTTACGGCGCGGTCGTACGTGGTATAAACATACGGGCCACCGCTGAACGAGCGATGCGCCTCGCAGATTCCAACGATGCGCGCGGTGCGATCGTTGAGCTCGAACGTGTCACCGACCCCGATCGGTTGCGGGCGGCCGACGCTGAGGCGTTCGACGGCATATTCATCTATAATGACGGTATCGGGGGCGCGCAGAGCGGCGAGATCCCCCGCTATAAAAACCTGGGGAGCGCCGATGAGGGTGTCGGGATCGAGACCGAGCAACGTGATAAGTTGCGAGGAACCATCGGGCAATTTGGCCTGGGTGTTGCCTTGATATAAGGGGACGGCCCAGGCCACGCCCGGGACGGACCGCACCAGGTTCACGGCGGTATCGCGCATCGGTTTGTTATCATTGACCTGTTCAACCGTGGGATCGGCGACCCAGATTGGAACGCGCACATTGCGCAAGGTGGACGACGTCCACATCATGAGGCCGGAGAAGAGAGACATGCCCTGCGCCATGAGAATGGCGGCAAACGTGATCCCACTGACGAGCATCAGGTATTTGGCCTGATCACCAAAGAGCATGCGGAGGGCGAGACGGTTCATGGTCGCGGGCGTTTGCGATGAGGCCTCAGATGATCGGTGATGCGTCCGGCAATGGCGCGCGGAGGCCGGCTTCGATGAAGGCAAGCAGGTGGGCGAGTTGCTCCTCGGGAGGACGCGCGAAGAGCGGCAACGCGGCATCGAAAACCGGATTGGCCGGGAGGAGCGGGACCGTGGCGTAGTTGATCAACGCCGCGCTCATCACGAGTCGTAAACGGAATGCAAGGGTCGGCACGTCCATCTGGGGCAGAGCGGCGCGCATGGCAGGGAAGAGCCGCACGAAGAGAGGGCCGAACTCACGGGCAAGCACCGGGCGCAGAAAGGGCTGGGGTTCGATGAAACTGCGCAACATCACGCGGGCGAACGGATGCGGGTCGGGCCGGGTCGATGCGGCCAACTCGACGACCGGACGAAGGATAATGTCGAGCAGTTGCCGCAGGGGAATTTTTTTACCCGCGGCGGCTTCGGAAGCCGCGGCAAGCCGCTCGAGCCGGCGGGCATTCATCGGAGCAATCCGGCGGACAAAGACCTGTTCGTAGAGCGCTTCCTTGGAACCGAAGTGGTAATTGACCGCGGCCAGGTTGGCGTCCGCCTGTTCGGTGAGCGTGCGGAGTGAGACGCCCTCAAACCCATGAACGGCGAACAACGTTTCGGCAACGTTGAGCAGGTTTTCCCGGGTTTCCGTTCCCAAAGGAGTTTCGGAAGGCGAACGCAAATCACGATTCGGGAGAGCCATGTTCAAACGTTTGTTTAAAACGATTGTTTGAATCAAGATCTTTTTCAGGAAACAGGTTGCTTGCCTTCTTGGGCGTTGAGTTTCCGGGTGGCGGCGGGACCGCGTGTTCCTTGCGCGAGGCACACGGGTTATGGGGTTGTCCGGCACCGTCACGTCTCGCCCATTTCTCATCCGGTTTCGCGCCTCTGAAACAAACGCGGAGTGCGGGTCGTGGATTGACGCCCTCGACGCTGTGGGCCGTCATGAGGGATCCCCATGCGCCCCATTGTTCAAATCTCTCTGGACCTCATTGATCGCGCCGAAGCGCTGCGTACCGCCGAGATGGCGTTGCGGGCGGGCGTCGATTGGCTGGAGGCCGGCACCCCGTTTATTCTCGCGGAGGGTGTGCACGGCGTGCGCGCGTTGCGTGAGCGTTTTCCGGATACGCCGATCGTGGCCGACTTGAAGATCATGGATGGCGGCTATCTCGAGGCCGGGATGATGGCGAAGGCCGGTGCGACCCACGTGGTCGTGATGAGTCGGGCGCATCCTGAAACCCTCAAGGTTGTCGTGAAAGCCGGGCATGACTACGGGATCAAGGTGATGGGCGACAACCTCGGTGAACCCGATATGATTGCGGGCGCCCGAATGCTCGAAGATCTCGGCTGCGATTTCATCGTCCACCACATCGGCTATGATGAACGCCGCGGACTCGCGGCGGGTGGCCACCGGATGCCGAGTCCGCTCGATCAACTGCGCGAGATTGTCGCCGCGGTGAGCGTGCCAGTGCAGGCTGTGGGAGGGCTGACCTTGGAGCAGGCGGTGCGAACTCCGGAGTACGGTGCGCCACTCGTGGTGATTGGTGCACCACTCGCTGTCGACGCGGATGCGTTTCGCACCGCGGATGGGAATCTCGAAGGCATACTCCGCATCATCTGCGAGCGCGTGCATGCCTACGGCGACGTGGCCGTAAAATCGAAAGCGAATCTTACCCGATGAAAAGCCCTGCTGTTGTTAATTTTTCCCGTGAACCGCATAGTGTGGAACTGCGCGAGTTTGCGCGTCCCGAGCCCGGTCCGGATGATATTGTCATGGAAGTCGAAGCTGTGGGCGTGTGCGGCAGCGATCTGCATCAGTGGACGAGCAGTCACAGCTGGCCGGTAAACTATCCCGTGGTGCTGGGGCATGAATTTGGCGGACGCATCCATGCGCTCGGCAGCAATGTTCGCGCGTGGAACGAAGGCGACCGCGTCGTGAGTGAAACGGCTGCAGTCATTGATTCGAATAATCCGATGACGCGGGCCGGACTGTATAATCTCGATCCGACGCGCAAAGGATTCGGCTATGGAGTCGATGGAGCCATGACGCGTTATGTGCGCGTGCCGGCGCGTTGCCTGCATCGCGTGCCGGACGGGCTCGCGATGGAACATGCGGCGCTGACGGAGCCCTGCTGTGTCGCTTACAATGCGGTGATTCACAACGCGCGGATCGAGCCCGGTGATCGCGTGATCGTGCTCGGGCCGGGACCGATTGGAATTCTGTGTGCGGCGATGGCGCGTCTCGCGGGTGCGGACGTCGCGCTGGTCGGCCTCGAGCGCGATCGGGCGCGGCTTGAGATCGCGCGGGCGTATGGTTGCGAAGTCGTCATTGGCGATGCGTCTGCTTGGGCGAAAGAACGCGATGGGCTCGGGGTTGACGGAGTCGTGGATGCAGCCGGTGTTTCCGCGGCGTTAAAGACGGCCTTGGAACTCGTGCGGCCAGCGGGCTGGGTTAGCAAAGTGGGCTGGGGGCCGCAGCCGATCGGGTTTTCGCTGGATATGCTGGTGCAGAAGAACATTACGCTGCAGGGCAGCTTCAGCCACAACTGGCCGATCTGGGAACGCGTGTTGGCGCTGCTCGCGTCCGGCCGACTCGACGTGCGTCCGATCCTGGGCGGGGTGTGGCCGTTGGAACAATGGCACGAGGCCTTTGAAAAAATGCATGGCGGTTCGATCGTGAAAGCCGTGCTGAAGCCCCAGTGAGGAAATGGCGCCGAGCGCTGTCCTGCGAAGCGCGCGGTGCGGAACTTGAATCTCGATCAATTTTAACGGCCACCACGGAGGGGAACAAGGGAGATCAGGACGAAAGACTCGTTGCTTTCCGGGGTGGGTTTGCGGCCATGGGTACGGGATTAAAACGCGTGCATTCGCGTGATTATCCGGAGGTACTTGAATCATGAAACTTCGCGACAAAGTCATCATCGTCACAGGCAGCACCAGCGGGATCGGTCGTGCGATTGCGGAACGCGCGGTCGCCGAGGGCGCCCGCGTTCTCATCCACGGCATCGATCGTCCAGCGGGCGAAAACGTCGTCGCTCGCCTCGGGGCTAATGCGGCGCTGCATCTGGACGATCTCGTTGATCCTGCGAGTGGCACCCGAATCGTCGCGGCGGCGATGACTGCCTTTGGCAAAGTCGACGCGATCGTGAACAATGCCGCGCTGGTGGCGCGCAGCACGCTGGCGACGACCACGGCGGAGTTCTTCGACCGGATGATGGCCATCAATGTGCGTGCCCCGTTGCTGTTGATTCAGGCGGCGTTCTCCGAGCTGAAGCGAAACGAGGGCTGCGTGTTGAATATTGGTTCGATCAACGCGCTCAGTGGTGAGGCGACGCTGCTCGACTACTCGATTTCCAAGGGCGCGCTGCAAACTCTCTCCCGCAACCTGGCGAATGCGCATGCGCGCGAAAAGGTGCGGGTGAATCATTTCAACGTCGGTTGGGTACTCACGGAGCGCGAACAGGCGCTTCAGGTCGGCGATGGTCAGCCGGTCGACTGGGCTCAGCGTTTGCCGGTTTCAATTGCGCCCGCCGGCCGCCTGCTGACGCCAGAGGAGATCGCGGCGGCGTCGGTTTACTGGCTGAGCG
>CAYVDZ010000424.1:0-5313 GCA_964450575.1 uncultured Opitutus sp. | reverse complement strand
GAATTCACGAGGTGCGATGCGCTTGGCGGGCGCGTTTAATCAAGACCCAGCGCCACAACAATAGTTGCGAAAGAAGCCGGGTATGGAGCCAAATGAGTTTCAGATTATCCCGCACATAGTTGAAGTGCGACACCCCGCCTTCACTCCGCGAAAAGTAGCGACACGGCGCCGGCAGGTTCACCGTCGGCACGCCCGCCCACACCATCCGCACCGCCACTTCAGGATCAAAATCGAAACCGCGCGCACGACGCGTCGAAGCCAGCGCCGCCTGCAGCGCCGCAGCCGGATAGACCCGAAAACCAAACAAGGGATCGTCGATGCCTGGTCCACCGATTTCGATCCGGGCGAGACCTACGCTGAGTTTTCGCCCGTGCAATCGTTCCAGCGGGACCTCAGGACCGAAGACCGGTCGCCCCAAAACCAGCGCCGCCGGCTGCGCCAATGACGCCGCCATGAAGGTCGGGATATGGTCAACCGGATGCTGACCATCGGCATCGAGCGTAAGCACATGAGTGAACCCCGCCTCGAGCGCGGCATCCACGCCAGTCGCCACCGCCGCACCTTTGCCTCCATTCCGCGGTCGGACGATTATGCGCACGCGGGCATCGTCCGCCGCGAGGGCTCGCACGGCCTCGGTGCTGCCATCGGTGCTCCCATCCGACACGACCCAAACAGGGCTCCAGTGCGCGAGCACCGCTCTCACCGTCGCAACGAGGCGAGGTCCCGGATTGTAACTCGGAATCAGGACGAGATGCGTGGTGGAAGGCGTCATGGCGCGTTGAGCGCCGAAGAAATCTCCCGGGCAGCCCGCGCCGTCAACTGCCCTGCCGTTTCTCCCGGAAACGGCTCAAGCTCACTGTGCAGGGTGATATCGACCAAGGAAGGAAACTGCGGCGCGCGCCACCACGACCACCCCTTTGGCACCAGATCAGGCGGCGAGCGGACAATGATCACGCGAACCGGCACGCGGGCCCGCGAGGCAATCAACGCGAAACCTGGCTTCAGGGGATTAAGCTGCGTACCGGGAACGGTGCGAGTGCCCTCGGGAAAAATCAGCAGCGAGCGACCCGCCGCGACGCGCGACGACACATCGCGGATGAGATCGACGCCGCTGTCGCCGCAGACATATCCCGCCATCTGGGCCGCCGGCCCGAGCACGGGATTGCGCATGATGGCCGGTTTGAAAATGCAGATCGCATCCGGCAGGCGTGCGAGAATGAACGTGGCATCAAGCAGTCCCGGATGGTTTGCTATATACACCGCCGGACCCGAAAGCGCGTCGGGCGTGAAGCCGTGAAACCGCACGTAAATCAAGTGCGTCGCGTGCAACCACGCACACCAGGCGCCAAACAGACGCTGCATCGCGGAGCGCACCGCCGGCCCATGCCGCTCGCGATCGCGCGAGAGCATCAGGAATGCGGATACAAGATTCAGCGAGAGCCCGACCGCGGCAAACATCGCCCAGGAAACGATGTTGGCGGGATAATGATAAACCCGCAGCAAACGGCGCGAAAGGGTCATGGCGCCGGCGGATTCAACGGCAGAAAATTGAACCACTGCGACGGGTCCTCACGCAGGAAACCTTCGATGCGCGTGAGAAACGCCTGAAAGTGCGCGTGAGCCCGCGCCAGGTTCGCGGCTTTGCCCGCGCCGTCCGGACGAAACAGCGGCGAGCTGTGCACGATCGAGCGACCCGGGCCGTTCGGCAATCCCACCGAGAGCACCACCGGCCGGCGAAAGATCAGCGCGAGGTGATATATCGTAAACGGAAAGACCCGCTTCGCCCCAAGGAAATCAAACGCCTCGGTTTTCGCGCTGTATTCAAAACGATCACACTGCAGCGCCACCGAGCCACCGGCCGCAATCGCGTCCTTCAGCGCAAACAACAGATTTTCCGGCTCGTTGACCCAGATAAACGTCACCCAATCTCCAAACCGCGCGCCCAGCACTTCCGTGTCATGCGAGTTGCCCACCCGTTGCCGCAGCATGAAGACGCGACGCCGTTCCTGCCGCCCAAGCAGGTAACCCGTGAGATCAGAATGCCCAATGTGAAAGGTGCCCAGCAACGCCGGCTCATTCGTCGCCAACAGTTCGTGAAAGCCGACCGCGTCGGCCGCGAGTTCACCGCGGTGAGCGGCCCCACGCGCGACCCGCAGTCGCAGGATCAGAAACTCCACGGACGCGAAGAAATGCCGGAAGAGCTCGCGCCGCATCGGCGCACGCCCCAGCAGGGTCGCAAGGTAGGCGCGCGAATGCTCGCGCTGGACGGGCATCAGTGCGAGCGCCACCCAGGTGCCAAGCATCCGCACCGGGCGGAGAATGAACTCCGGCACGAACGTATCGCAGGCATTCAGAAAACGATATCCCCAACTCGGACCGGGATTGCGCGGCGCAGGCTTGTTCGCCGGCTCGCTCCCGCGCGCCTCCGCCATCGCCGTAGATTCCATCGAGTGCATCATCACAACCAAGCCAGGCTAAAACGCAGTCCGGGAGCTGCGACAAGATCGACGGGCTGACGCGCCCGCAGGGCGTCGCAAAATTCTGTCAGCATGAAGCGCTGTGCCGGCCAGTCGGCCGCGACCGCGGCCAAGCCAACGCGGGCGATGGCACCCGTCGGCTCGGACCCGAGCGCGAGCGCAAAGGCGTAGGTCCGCTCGCTTGCCACCTTTTGCTCGAGCAGCCAGGTCCCACGCTCCTCCCCCCCGCAAAGCAACACCCGCGACACCGGCGACAACAAAGCCGCCTGCACCGCATGGGCCACGAGGTGAGCGCGGCCCGTGATCGGAAAAAATTCACTGACCGGATGCTGCCGCGTGATGAGGGCCTGCTGCACCGCGCTCGGATGAATGGAGGTTTGAAACAGCGTGGGACTCGCGGCGGGAAAACTATCGAGGTAACTTTCCAAAGCCCGCGTCTCCGCGTAACTCGAGGCATACACGACGGCATCCTCGGCGCGCGGATCGAGTTCATCCAGCGCCGCCCCGATCAGCATTCCGAGCTGCGTCATGCGGCGGGTCGCGCCGCGCGGAAAACGATCCTTCAGCCGCTCGCGGGTGGCGGACGGCTCCTCGAGACCGAAGTCCTCGACGCTCAGGGCTTGGAGATAACGTTCAAGCATGGCCGAGAAGAAAAGCCGCATGGGCGCCACCAAATGCGTTGCTCGCGCACACCACTCCGTCGGTCGCGCGCGTATCCAACGGATCGAGCGCGACCGTGGACTGAAAACTGGGGTTCGCGCCGCCAATCGTCCCCGGAGCGCTCCCGGTCCGGATCGCTTCGCACGCAATCGCGAGCTCGACCAGACCGCAGCTACCGAGGGTGTGGCCCAGGCTGCCTTTCCATCCGACAAGCGGCGCCTCGGGAAACGCATCGCGCAAGGCGGTGCTTTCGAGCCGGCCGGCTTCGAGCGTGCCGGTGCCGTGACCCTTCAACCAGAGCCGCCGCCCTTGCGTCGCTTGCCGCAGCGGCTCCAAACACGTGGCAAAGCCGACCCCATCGGCGCGGTTCGAGGTGAAATGATGCATCTCGTTATAAAGACTCTGCGCCTCGATCGCGAAGTCACCCTGTTCCGCCGTGAGAACGGCATACGCCGCGCCATCACCGAGCCCGATCGAGCCGGTGGGCCGATCCGCATACGGCGAAGGGAAGCCCGAGTTGAGAATTTTCAACGCGTGAAATCCGCCCGACACGAACGGGCTGATAAAATCGAAGGAAAATACCAGCGCTCGTTCCGCGAAGCCGGCGTGCAACGCGCGCGTGGCCAGCAGTAGTCCCAGATGGGCGGATACACAGGCGTGCGACACGGTGGTGACATTCGCTCCCCAGCCAAGCGCGCCCGCCAGCCAGTCCACGCACGTGCTCGGCGTGCCGAAGGCGAGATGGGCGGCGTCTCCATGACGTCGATACGCGTACAGGCTGCCGACGCCGAAGTTGCTGCTCGTGACAAAAACCGGCCGGCGCGCGCTCCCCCAGCCTTCGCCGGGCAAGGTCGCCATCAGCTCGCGCACGAACGGAAACCAGTTGGGCGGCGCCGTTTCGTCGAACCCGCGTCCAGGTGCGAGCGCGAGCGGAACCGCTTCCCCGCCGTCCGCCCCGAGTACAGGCAGGGGGCGCAGCGCCACTTCGCCGCGCAACAACGCGGCATGCGTGGCCCGCGCATCACCGAGCGCGGTGATGCAACCGGCGGCTTCGACACGGACAGGGGGCGCGAGCGGCATGACGCGGCGGTGGAGCGAGCCGCGACCGTTCAGGCCGGCAGTCGCGCGGGATCAACGCGGGCCCGAATGAATTCGGCGAGGTGCGAAATGCTGGCTAAAGCCTGCCGCGATTCCTCGCTGCTCCCGATTTTGATGCCGAATTCCTTTTCGAGGGTAACCACCAGTTCGAGCGCGTCGATCGAATCGAGATTGAGGCCGGAGCCAATCAGCGGCTCATCATCCGCCAGCTCCGCTGGCGTTACGTCCTCGAGTTTGAGGGTCGTGACGATGAGATCCTTGAGCCGGGCTTTTAGCGGATCGGGCATGGGATTAAAATCAAAGCGAATAGAACGTCAGACAAGGGGCAAGTCCACGTTGCCTTGACCGGCAATCCCCCGAAACGTTGCGCATCATCGACAGATGCCCGCTCCGGGCCGCCTTGGAAGCGGAAGCATTTCCGCCGCACCCACGCCGTCATACTGAGAGAGATCAAATAACGGGTTGGCATGGTGGACCGGACACAATTTCAGCCCCACCGTCAGAATGTCGAGCGTCGCAAAATATGGCAAACATTGCTGCCACCAAAACCACTGCTGTTGTTCAGAATCACCTCAGGCTGAACATCGAGGGTGCGACGCGGCAGATCAAGGCCGTCACAGGCCGCGTCCGGAGTCGAGAGATTGGCATTCCCCGGGATAAAACCTTCGCGCAACGCCAACGCACAAAATGCGGCTTCCATCACCCCGGCGGCCGATAAGGGGTGGCCAGTGATTCCCTTCGTGCTGCTCACGCGAGGGCGAGCGCCCTGGGCGGTGAAAACGCTGCGGAGAGCCACCGCTTCGGAGCGGTCGCCGGCCCCGGTCGAAGTGGCGTGCGCATTCACGTAATCGATGTCGGCCGGCGTCAGCCGGGCATCCGCGAGCGCGCGTCGCATCGCATCGGCGAGTCCCACGCCTTCCGGATGCGACACCGCGACATTATAGCCGTCCGCGGCTTGTCCCCAGCCCGCGAGTTCTGCGTAAACCATCGCCCCGCGGCGCCGCGCCGTCCTCGCCTCCTCGAGTAATCGATGTCGGCCGGCGTCAGCCGGGCATCCGCGAGCGCGCGTCGCATCGCA
>CAYVDZ010000423.1:0-5323 GCA_964450575.1 uncultured Opitutus sp. | reverse complement strand
ACCAAGCACGCCCTGATCGACGGTCTCTACGCGGAGCGCCATCGCGAATGCATGGAGGCGGCGGCGGGCCTGGGCGTCGCCCAACTGGTGGAGGTTTCGCTGGCTCAGCTCGCGGCGGGCGGAAAGAAATTGTCGCCGGTGGCGGCGAAGCGAGCCCGGCATATCGTGGAAGAGATCGGCCGGGTCGAATCCACGGTGAGCGCCTTGCGCGCAGGCGACCTGGGCGCAGTCGGCAAGCTGCTGGTCGCTTCGCATCGCAGTTCGCAGCGGCTGTTTGAAAACAGCACTGCGGAACTCGATTTTCTCGTCGATGCGCTCGTCGGGCTTCCGCATGTTTACGGCGCCCGTTTGACCGGTGGCGGTTTCGGCGGTGCGGTGATGGCGTTGACGTCACGAGAGTTTGAATACGATCAGGCGCGCCCGGTGGCCGACGCTTATGCGCGGTCGTTCGGTTCCGCTCCGGACGTCTTGCACGCGGAAACTGGTGAAGGCGCGGTGCTGCTTTGACCGTGTCGCGATTCGCTTTTACTTCTTCGGTTCTGACGCGGGCTCGCCGGTTGCTTTGCGCGCTGCAGGATCATATTCGTGACACGATTGTGGCGGCGCGAAAACGAGGCGGAAGCCGGTTTGCGCAGGTGGTCGGTGTCACCGCGGCGGATACGGTTTATCACGTCGATCGCCTGAGCGAAGCGGCGATTCTCGCGTGGTTCGAGAAGTACTGGCCGCGGACATGGCCGGTGGAGTTGGTGATGGAGGGTTTGGAAGAGGGCGAGGCCGTGACCTTCCCTCGCGGCGTACCGGTCGCGGAGACCGTGTGGAAATGTATCCTTGATCCCATCGATGGCACGCGTGGGCTAATGTATGACAAGCGGTCCGCGTTTATCCTGACAGGCCTGGCGCCGCAGCGGGGACCTCGCACGCGTTTGGGTGACATCGTGGTGGCGGCGATGACGGAGTTGCCGCCGAGCAAGCAGGATCGGGCGGATCAGTTGAGCGCGGTACGAGGCGCGGGCGTGGTGGCCGAGCGCGTGGACTTGGCGCGGGGCGAGCGCCGACGCTGGACGCCGCGGCCGTCACGGGCCCGCGATTTCGAACAGGGCTTTGCGTCGCTGGCGCGTTTTTTTCCGGAAGGCAAAGCGTTGTTGGGGGCCGTGGAGGAAGCGTTGTGGCGGGAGGTCGGTCTTTGGGGGAAAAACGGCGGGCAGCTGGTGTTTGACGATCAATATATCTGCACCGGTGGACAACTTTTTGAATTGATCGTGGGCCATGACCGGATGCTGGGGGACGTGCGTCCGCTGGCTTACGCGAAGTTGCGTCTGTCGAGTGCGTCGCTCTGTTGTCACCCGTATGATATTTGCACCGCACTGATTGCGCGGGAGGCGGGCTGTGTGATCGAGAGACCGGAAGGCGGAGCCTTGCGGGTGCCGCTCGATACGACGACGCCGGTCGCCTGGATCGGCTACGCCAATCCGGTGCTCGCGCGCGTGGTGCGGCCGATTCTGCGCCGGATTATTGCGGAGCAGTTGAGCGTGCCTTAGCCGGGATCAGGAAGGCGTCTCGCTTGAAAGCTGATGGGGAGGGTCGCCTGGATTTTGGTCCAGTCGAGGTCGGGCCAGCCTTTCCGCGGCGCCGGGCGCCCGAGGATTTTTTTTCTCAGCGTAACCTTATAACGAATACGTCCGCGCCGGAGCTCGACCTGTTCGATTCTCACCTGACCAATTCCGCGGAGGACGAAGCGGAGAACGGGAAAGGAAGTGCGGTCTTCCTCCCAGTTCACCGGTGCGCCGTGTTCCCGAATGAGGCCACTGCGAGGTCGGGCGACGCAGCCTTGGAACTCGATGGTGTGGCAGGCTTGAAGCGTTTTCCACGTTCCGTCCGGTTGGCGCTCCTCCACGGCGACAAGCTGGAGGGCGGGCGCGATGTTGTTCACCCGATAGCAGAGCTGCCATCCGTCATGGCGGGTGCGGGTCGCGTCGGATTTGAGGATTTCTTCGTTGGGACTGCGGACGTGTCGGTCGCGGGTGCGTCGCCACATGAGGCGGACCGCTCGCAGGGCAGGGGTGATTGCCGGTTGCGGTCCGCCAGCGCGAACGAAGACATCGCGGGCCGCCAGATAATGGCGGAACTCGAGACTCGCGCTTAGCGGGATGGGCAGACGCTCGGCTTTGGCGGTCTGGACGGCGCGGCGGAAGAAGCGCTCCTCCCGGCGATACGGGGCGACGGCTTCGCGCCGCGATACCGCTGACCAGCTGGTGTTGATCTGCCATCGCGGATATCCGGAAAAAGGATACATGTCGGCGCTGCAGGCCAGCCGGGCGGCGGCCTGGGCGCCGCGTTTTCCGAAGACGCGTTCAAAACCACGCTCCAGCATCCAGCGCGGCTCCGGCGTTCGGGTGGGTTCGAGCCACAGGGACGCGACGGCGGCGTCCACGACCGTGGTGAGTTCGAGAGCGAGCCGGTTCGGTTCCCAGGAGGTCATCAGGAAACCCGCGGCGTTGAGTCGTTGACAGCGGCGCCACCACGCGAGGGCGTTTTCCAAACGGTCGGTGAAGTGCGGCATGGGCTCGTGCCGAAACGCGCCGTTCATGGGGCAACCCCAATACTCGAGGCCGCGGGCTCGCAGCCGTTCGCCGAGATCGGTTTCGGCGAAGTTGAACAGCTCAACGCGAGGACTTCGTCGAAAAGGATGATAGTACCATTCGTACGCCGCGACATCCTTGGGTAGGAGCGGAACGGCGTCCGGAATGAAATACAGCATGTCCGCCCACATTCCAAGGTGCAGACCGTGCGCCCGCGTGAGTTCGCGCAGGCGTCCGACGTAATGGGCGAAGTGCGCCGGTAATCCGATGCGTGCGATCTCGGCCTGGCTGAGCGGGTGTTTGCCGAGATGAAAGGATTCATCGAGGCCGACGTGCACCTTTCCCGCCGTGCAAAACGGCGCCATGTCGCGCAGGAGTTTCCCGGCGACTTCCAGCGTACGCGGGTGCAACGGGCAGATCTGTCCGCGCTCGAGCGCCGAGCCATCGGGGGCGCGAAGTTCGTTAAGATCACGCAGCTTGGGGACCTTGATGAGGTACTGCGTGTGGCCGAGAAGATTAACGATCGGGACCACGCGGATTCCCACGTCCGAGGCCGCGTTGACGAGGCGCTCGAAATCCCGGGTGGAATACGCGCCGGCCCGCGCGACTCCGGGGAGACTCGGAAATTCCACCGCGTCCTCGAGATGCAGATACAGTTCCTGGTAACCCCAGGCGGCGTAGCGGGGAAGCTGTGCGAGCAGCCAGTCGAGGCGTTCGACCTGGCGACCGAGATCCCACTGGAAGGCGCGGATCATGGGGCGAACGCTTTCCCGCTGCGCGAGCGGTTGATCGTCTGCGGCGTTTCGAGTAGGCAGCGCATGGCCGGGGTCATTTTCCCGAGTGAGAGCATTTGCGCCGCGGCCTGCAACGTGGTCTCGTTTCGGCTGTGCAGTCCGCTGTTGTCATCCGCCACATCTTCGTTTCGCCCGGCCATAATTTTTTTGGCCGGCACGGACAAGCCTCGGGCAGGCATACAATCATCGACGTGCCAGAGGTCCGGTGCCAGGCCGGATGCGGCCTGGAGGGCGATCGGTTTTTTGGCTACAAACCCGATTACAACGGGCAGGTGACGTTCTTCGCCTGGGAGATCTATGAGGCCGCGAAACGGGAATTGGGCGTGCCTGATCTGAAGCCCGAGGCGTTTCGTCGGAATGTGATCGTCGAAGGGATGGATTTGCGAGCGCTCATGGGAGCGCGGTTTACGCTGGGTGGCGTGGAATTCGAAGGCCGCGGGGAGTCTAAGCCCTGTTACTGGATGAACACGGCGGTGGGGGCGGGCGCGGAGGAGTGGTTGAAAGGCAACGGTGGGTTGCGCGCGAAAATTCTCCAGGACGGCGTGTTGCGCGTTGGATCGGCCGAGCTGTATGCGCCTGGATTGCTGGTGCTGTGAGTGAGGTTGCGGGGTGGCGATGTTGCTGTGCGGGAGGCGACGCTGGTTGGGATGCGAGGCGTTCTTCCGACGGTAGGTGCTCCGAGCTACAGGCAGGAATGCCTGTGTCACCTTCGGACTCAGAGATGGTTTTTAAGCCAGGCGACGCCGCCGGCTTCGTCGGAAAAGGCCCCGTCGAGTTGGGCTTCGAACGCGGCCTCGATCACTGGCTTGAAGCCCGGTCCTGGCTTCAGGCCCAAGCTGATCAAATGCCGCCCGAGCACGATCGGTTTGGGTGCGGCATCAGCGATCTCGAGGGCGTGGGCCTTGGCGACGAGTTCATTGATCCGGGTGTGGATTTCCGGAGACTGCAACGGCGGGCGACCGTTGGCATCCGCGCGCATGACCAAGGCAAGATCATCGATCCGCGCCGGGGAAAGCTTCCGGGCAAGGCGTCGCACCGAGGTGTCGGTAAACTCCGCGGCACCGTGATGGTGTGCGAGGTGGTGAACGACCAGCGCGCAGATGGCCGGGTCGTAGTCGAGCGGTGCGCCGATCCGGCGGAGGAAGTCTTGGGCGACCGGCCCGCCGGCGGCTTCGTGACCGGGGCTGATCCAGCGCATGGCTCCGCGTTTTTCCGCGTAAGCGGTGGCGGCCGGTTTTCCGAAGTCATGGGCGAGGACACCGAACATCAGGAGGCGCCGGCGTCTCGGCTCGCAGGATGGCCATTCCTCGAGTGCGACCAAGGCATCGAGGCAGTGTTGCGTGTGGGTGAAAACATCGCCTTCGGGGTGCCACTCGGGCTCCTGCGGCGTGCCGCGCAGAGCGGCGATTTCCGGGAAGTGTTTCAGCCAGCCCGTCTCCTCCAGCACGGTGAGGCCGCGGGACGGACGCACGGCTTTCGAGGCCCACTTTTCCCATTCGCCCCAGACGCGCTCGACCGGGAGCTCGGTGAACGTATCCGCGATCGTGCGACACAGCGCGGCGGTTTCCGGCGCGAGCGTGAAGTTGAACCGCGCGGCGAGTTGAAAACCGCGCAGCACCCGCAAAGGGTCGTCAACGAAGGCGGCGCTGGTGTGACGCAGCACGCGCGCTTGCAGATCGCGTTGGCCGCCGTGCGGATCGATGAGCTCATGGGTGAAAGGATCGAGGGCGATGGCGTTGAGCGTGAAATCGCGCCGGGCGGCGGCGTCAGCGTCGCTCAGCATCGGGTCGGGTTCGACGGCGAAGCCACGATGGCCGGCGCCCGTTTTCGACTCCCGGCGCGGCAGGGAAAAATCGTACTCCGAACCGGTGGCGCGGCTGCGGACCTTGATCACGCCGAAACTGCGTCCCACAATATCCGTTGAACCGAAGGGCCGCAGCGTGCGGTGCA
>CAYVDZ010000422.1:0-5338 GCA_964450575.1 uncultured Opitutus sp. | reverse complement strand
GTCGTCGTCGGTGAGCGGCACGCCGGAACTCATCTTGGCGACATTTTCGGGTGGGTGGAAGTCGTCGGCATCGCGGAAACTCCAACTGAGCTCGGCCGCCAATTGGAGGCCGATGGTGGTTTTCCCGCTGCCGGAAACACCCATCAGCAAAATCACGATGGGTTCGCGCAGCTCCCAAGCGCGGCTGGCCACCGGGTTGCGACCCTCGTCGAAATCGAGGTAATCAAACATGGTGACGATCGGTTTGCTTTCCAAGCCGCTCTCTCGAATGCGGCGCGCCAGCGTCTCCGCTCCGGCGTCGCGAAGGCCACGCTTCATCATGAAGCCGTTCCAGACCTCGCATTCCTCATCTTCCCGCGGGCTGCCGCGATGTTCCGACCAGTCGAGCAGCTCAAGGTCAGTCATGTCTCCTGCGATCGTGCGCGTGACGAGTTCAGTGTAGCTTATCCGCAGGAAACTGCAGCAACGGAGATCGAATCCCTTCCCCAGATTCTCGATGTAGTCCGTGGGCAGCTTCCCCGTGTCGTGCAGCCGGATCTTGTCGAGCATCCGGCCGAAATAAACAATGCGGCCCACGGTAACGTACGGGCTGCGTAGTCCAGAAATATGAGGCATGCGCGCATCCTGAGACGAAAGCGTCGCAGCCGAAACGAAAAAAACACTACGGTTTACGGGCCTGCAGGTAGTACACCGCCGTGGCCAGCAATCCGAGCAACCAGGTCGGGAAGTTAATCCAAAGCTGATGAAAGGGTACCGGATAGGTCTGGCAGGCCCAGATCACGAACACGTGTTTCGCCGCGATCAGGAGCCAGCAGACGAGCAAAAATCGTTCAACCTTTCGGTCCCGCCGCGGGCGTCCTGGATCGTGAATGCGCACCTCCTCCACGAACGCGCTGCGTGCAACCTCCGGCGGCGGGTGCTGGCCGGTGATCAACTGGAGGAGATTGGTGAACATCGTAGCTATGCTATGTGACGTTGTCCAAAAAGGAAATTGGGATTGTGATTCGGCGCGAATTTCCGGGGTGCCCGCGTTGGCGACGCACCGCGGATTTAGGTTCCTCGCTGTTCCGGTGAGCACAAAAGAATGAACCAAATTCAGCAGTTTCCTTTAACCACAGATTACACCGATGAGCACGGATCCAGAGGACTACTAAGGGAGAAGCACCTAGCCGCAATTCACCCGCAAGGTGAAGGGACGGTCATTTATCATTCCTTGGTCATCTGTGCTCATCCGTGGAATCTACCTTCACCTGCATTGTTCCAGGATGAACAGAAGATAACGGGGGAAACTAAGATCCAATCTTCCTCTTCCTGGCGCACACCTTCGTTTTCTTTGTTACCTTCTGTTCCATTCCGATGCACACCTGTCTCGCGTTTATCCACTGAAAGGTGCGAGGAACCCGGATTTAATGAAAACCCCGGAGTTGAATCACCGCGTGCTCTCGGCACGCTGGCCTCATGCCTGATCCTGTTCCCGCCGCCGAACCGCCCCTCGAGGATAAGCCTGCCCGGCTGGGTCGGCCGAGCGCGGCCGCCGCTGGCTTGGTCGCGGTCGCAAAGACGGCGAAGCTCGTCGGCGAGATGGGGCTCACGCGCGGGATTCACGCGTTGCTGCGGGTGAATCAAAGTGACGGCTTCGACTGTCAGTCATGCGCCTGGCCCAGCCCGGATAACGACCGCCATGTGTTCGAGTTTTGCGAAAATGGGGCCAAAGCCGTGGCGGACGAGGCGACCTTGCGGCGGGTCGGCCACGAATTTTTCGCGCGGCATTCGGTGACGGAACTCGCCGGGCAGAGCGATCATTGGTTGAACGCGCAAGGACGCCTGGCGGAACCCATGGTGCTACGGTCGGGCGCGACGCATTACGTTCCGATCGGTTGGGGCGAGGCGATGGCACTGATGGCGGATGAGCTTCGGCGTTTGCCGACGCCTGATGCCGCGGCGTTTTACACTTCGGGGCGCACCAGCAACGAGGCGGCGTTTCTCTGGCAGCTTTTTGCGCGCACCTTCGGGACGAACAACCTGCCCGACTGCTCGAACATGTGCCACGAGTCGAGCGGGGTGGCCTTGGGCGAAACGATCGGGATCGGCAAAGGCACGGTGACGCTTGAGGACTTTGAAAAAGCCGATGCGATCTTCGTCATCGGACAAAATCCCGGCACCAATCATCCGCGCATGCTCGCGGCGCTGGCGGCGGCAAAGGCCCGCGGGGCGACGATTGTGTCCGTCAACCCGCTTCCAGAAGTCGGCCTCGAGCGGTTCAAAAACCCGCAGGACTTCATGCACCCGTTGAAGGCTTTCAAGACCTTGGCGGGGGATGGTGTGCGGCTCGCGGACCTGTGGCTGCAGCCGCGGATTGGCGGCGACCTGGCGCTGTTCAAAGGCATCATGAAAGCGATGCTCGAAACCGAGCACGCGAGCCCGGGCAGCGTGCTCGACCATGCTTTCATTCAGGAGCACACGCATGGTTTCTCCGAACTGGCGGCGGATCTGCAGGCTGCTTCGTGGGAAACGCTGGTGGGGGCGAGCGGCGTATCCGAAAATTTATTACGCGAGGCGGCGGACATCGCGATGCGCTCGCGCGCGACGATTGCGTGCTGGGCGATGGGGCTGACGCAGCAACCGGACGCGGTGGCGACGATTCAACAGGTGGTGAACTTTCTCCTGCTGCGAGGCGACATCGGGCGGCCCGGGGCCGGCGTGTGTCCGGTCCGCGGACACTCCAACGTGCAAGGCGACCGGACGATGGGAATCTTTGAGAAGATGCCGGAGGCGTGGCTTGACCGGCTCGATGCGGAGTTCGGCCTGAAGTCGCCGCGTCATCACGGTTTGGATACGGTTGAGACGATTCGGGCGATGCACGATGGCCGCGTGCGGGTCCTGATGGCGATGGGCGGTAATTTTCTCTCGGCGACACCGGACACGCTGTTCACGGCGGAAGCGTTGCGCCGGTGTTCACTGACGGCGCATGTGGCGACGAAGTTGAATCGCGCGCATCTGGTGACCGGGCGGACGGCGCTAATTCTCCCGTGCCTCGGACGCAGTGAGCGGGACGGGCAGGAGACGGGCGAGCAGTTCGTCACGACGGAAGATTCGATGGGTATTATCAATGCCTCACGCGGGCGTTTGGCGCCGGCTTCGGAGTCTTTGTTGAGCGAGCCGGCGATCGTCTGCCGGCTGGCCGAAGCGGTTTTGGGTCCGGCGGCAGCGAGCCCGGTGATTCCCTGGCGCGACTTTGCGGGTAATTACGATCTGATCCGGGATCGCATCGCGCGGGTGGTGCCGGGTTTCGAGGACTACAACCGGCGGGTGCGGAGTGGGCCGTTTTATCTGCCCAACGCCCCTCGCGATCGGCGCGAGTGGCGCACGCCAAATCGTCGGGCCAACTTTACGGTTGCGGCCGTACCGCAGCGTTCACTGGGAGCGGGGGAGTACGTCATGATGACGATCCGCACGCATGATCAGTTTAATACGACGGTCTATAGTCTCGACGATCGTTACCGGGGCGTCTTTGGCGGACGGCGGGTGGTGTTCATGCACGAGGCGGATATGGCGGCGACCGGTTTGCAGCAGGGGCAATGGGTCGATCTGACGAACCGCCATGGTGGGCGGGAACGCGTGGCGCGCGCCTTTATGGTGGCGCCGTACCGGATTCCACGCGGGTGTGTGGCGACCTATTTTCCGGAAGCGAACGTGTTGGTGCCGATCGATAGTGTGGCGGCGAAAAGCAATACGCCGACGAGCAAGTTCGTGGTCGTCACGATCGCCGCCGCGCCGCCATCGGCTCGATGAGTCAGGAGCGCTCACGGATCGGCGCTGCGGACGGTGGCCTCGGGCAACGGATAGACCTCGATCAGGCCCGCGCTCCGTTGGGTGACCCCCTCCATCCGGAGATCTTTTGCCTCAGGGGTATAGGCTCAAGTGCACAATCGCTCGCCGGGGTGCCGGGGAAGGGAACTTTTGAGGTCCGCGATCGTCACATTATTATCATGAAACATCGCCACCACCTTTTAGCCCTGTTGGTCGCATTTGGGATGGGCGTAACCATTCCGGCGACCGCGGCCTCGTCGCCCACTCCGGCGCACCATGCGCTCACGGACATTGTGTTCCTTGAGCCCAAGAATTTCACGGACGTGCGTGATTCCCACATGGGAGATCACGAACGGACCACCTACCTGGACCAACTGCGGGATCATCTTCGCGACCAAGCCCGTTACTATGTTCCAGCTGGTTATCGTCTTGCCGTGACATTCAAGGACATCGACATGGCTGGGGATTTCGAGCCGTGGCACGGTCCGCAGTACCATGATATTCGAATTGTGAAGGATATTTATCCACCGCGAATTGTCCTCGCATTTCGGATGACGGATCCGGAAGGCAATGTGGTCGCGCAAGGCGAGCGTGCGCTCCGGGATCTCGCGTTCATGATGAAGATCACGATGGGGTTCCGAAATGACCCCATGCGGCACGAGAAGGCGCTGCTCGATGATTGGCTGCGCAACGAGTTTGACCGAATTTCCCGGCGCTGATTCGAGGAAAGCCGGTGGTCGTTTCGGAGATTTTCGACGGTCGCGCGTTTGACAACGGTCGCGACCGTTTTTGCTTTATCCCGATTGAGTACCCTGCCTCCCGAAACCGCGGCTCGCCTGGATAAATGGTTGTGGGCGGTACGCATCTTCAAGACTCGCAGTCTGGCGGCGGATGCCTGCCGGGCGGGCTCGGTCGCGATCAACGATCTCCCGGCCAAGCCGGCACGCGACGTGAGGCCGGGCGAACGGGTAACCATCCGCCAGGGATTGGTCGTGCGGACCCTCTGCGTGGTCGACGTGCCGCGCTCTCGGGTAGGAGCCAAACTCGTCGCGAATTTCTGCGACGATCTTACTCCGCCTGAGGAGTTCGAAAAAGCCCGGGAGCGTCCGGTGCAACAGGTGCTTGCGCGGGAGAAAGGTTCAGGCCGCCCAACGAAGCGGGATCGGCGCCTGCTTGATTCGGTGTTTCAGTAAAACACCAGCTTCAGCTGGACGGTAAAGCTCCAGCCCGAATATTTCATACCTACTCGTAAACCTGCAGCGAACTGGACTTCATCTGTCATTGCGGGAGCTGGACTAACGCAGCGTTGAGTGGCCAGGCAATGAACCTCCTCAATTGTCATGGCGAGAGCTGGATCAAGCGAAGCGACGGGGCCATCCATCTAGATTTATGGTGGATTGCCGCGGTCGGCTAAAGCCTCCCTGCTAATGACAAAAAAAGTGTTCATCAGCGCAGCGACGAAGCAATCCATCGAGCTGGATTGCCGCGCCCTCGTTCCTCGGGCTCGCAATGACAATGGAAGGTGTGA
>CAYVDZ010000421.1:0-5353 GCA_964450575.1 uncultured Opitutus sp. | reverse complement strand
CGCGCCAGCGCATGGAGGTGCGGCGTCTTGATGACGGGGTTGCCGTAGCAGCCCGCGTCCCGCCCCATGGCGTCGACCAGAAACAGGACGACGTTGCGCGGTTTGGCCGGCCGGGCAGGTTCGACCGCCGCGGTCGCAGCGGCCCACGCACCGGCCTGGAACAATGTCAGGCAGGCGACGAGTAACGGGCTGAAGACGCGAGGGGGGTGCATGAGCGAGAGGTCGATTCGCGACCGGCGGCGACGAGCGGTCAAGGACCTACTGCGCGGGGCGTTCGCCGGTCACCTGATCGTTGGTATCATCTCGATGATACTTTTGGATCATTGCAGTCCGGTCGCGGGCGGGCAATCCTGCGGACGGACGGGGTGCGACGCCTCCGAGTGAGCTCGCATCCGGTTCGAAGTGCGGTAACGGACCGATTCAAGGTGTCATCCCCATGCAAGCGGCGGAATTCAAATGCTGGTTCTCGATCTTTGTGTTCGCCGTCGCGGCGGCGTACAGCCGCGCGGCTTCTCCGCCCAACATCGTGGTGATCCTCGCCGACGACATGGGCTATTCCGACATCGGGTGCTTCGGATCGGAAATCCACACATCCGCGCTCGACCGACTGGCGGCGGAGGGGATCCGCTTCACCCAGTTCTACAACGGAGCGCGCTGTAATCCGACGCGGGCGTCCCTGCTCACCGGTCTTCATCCCGCGCGGGCCGGCATGGCATGGATCACTGAAGATCTTGGTCTGCCGGCCTATCTCGGCCATCTCAACCGCCGTTGTGTTACGATGGCTGAAGTGCTGCGCCCCGCGGGGTACACCACGCTCATGGCGGGCAAATGGCACTTGGGTCACGAACGCGGCCAATGGCCTGTCGATCGCGGCTTCAATCGCTATTTTGGCCTGCTGCACGGCGCCGGCAGTTACTGGGAGATTCTGCCGGGTGGGTCGTTTCAAATGGCGCTCGATGATCAATACTGGCGGCCGAATCCGAACGACCATGACTACTATCTCACCGATGCAATCACGGATCGCTCAATCGAGTTCATTGAGGGAGCAGCCCGGGCCGGAAAACCCTTCCTGCTCTACGTGGCCTACACTGCGCCGCACTGGCCGCTGCATGCGCGGCCGGGCGACATCGCCAAGTACCGGGGCAAGTACCGCGCCGGCTGGGATGCCGCGCGGGCTACGCGCTACCAGCGGCAGCTCGAACTGGGCGTGATCGATCCCCAATGGGCGCTCTCGCCGCGCGATGGATCCGTGCCGGCATGGTCCGACGTCCCCGAGGCCGAGCGAGATCTGTGGGATCTGCGCATGGCGGTGTATGCGGCAATGATTGACCGGATGGACCAGGGCATTGGCCGCGTCATGGCGCGACTCGAGCTTTTGAAGCAGCGGGAGAACACCCTCGTAATGTTCCTGTCGGACAATGGCGGCTGCCACCTCGATCCCCTTCGCGACACCGCCGGCTCCGATCCCGACGTGCCGCCGGGACCGCGGGGTGGATACTGGGGATACGGGCCGCCTTGGGCGAATGTTTCGGATACGCCGTTCCGGAAATTCAAGCAGTTCGTCCACGAGGGCGGCATCGCCACTCCGCTCATTTGTTCCTGGCCCGGGGGAATCAAGGATCCCGGCCGGTTCAACCACCAGCCGGGACAAGTGATGGATATAATGGCGACGATGCTCGACGTTGCCGGGGCATCCTATCCGGCGGTGCACGCAGGGCAGGCGATCACGCCGCTGGATGGACGGAGCTTTGCGCCGGTGTTTCGCGGTGAGCGCCGGTCGGAACTTCCCGCGATGTACTGGGAGCACAACGGCAACCAGGCCGTGCGGGTCGGCGACTGGAAGCTGGTGGCGGCCCAAAGTGCGCGCCACGGCTGGGAATTGTACGACGTGGCCGCCGACCGCACGGAATTGCGCGACCGGGCGGCGGATTTCCCCGGCCGCGTCGAGGAGATGAAAGCACGGTATCAGCGCTGGGCGGACGAAGTGGGCCTTGTGCCGAACGAGGAGGCAAAACGGCGGCGGAACGAAAGGACGCGATGAACGCCCCGGCCTTCCGCACTCCGCTGTACCGCCCACCCTCCGTCGCAATATGAATCCCCGAATCGCAACACTACCCTTCGTCTTCTGCCTCCTGGCCCAACTCGCGGCTGGCGCGACCGCAACGCGGCCGAACATCCTGCTCATCCTTTCGGACGATCACAGCGTGCCGCATCTCGGCTGCTACGGCAGCCCCAATGCGATCACGCCGAACCTCGATGCGTTTGCCGCCCAAGGTATGCGCTTCAACCGGGCTTACACCACGGCGCCGCAATGCGCGCCCTCGCGAATTTCGATGTTTGCCGGACGCTCGCCCGTGGGACTCCGCATCACCCGCTTCACGCAGCCCGCACCGGTGGACACCGTGTTCTTCACCGACGTGCTGCGGTCCCACGGGTACTGGGCGGGAATCGACGGGCGACATCACCACCTCGACGGCGCCCGCATCGAGAAAGAGGCCTATGTGGCGGACGCGTTGCAGGAGGCCGGGTTGAAATATCTCGACCGACGGTTCGATCACGTCCGCATCCTTTCCACCAAGTCGGCGACTGATCTTGCCCGGGTGTCGGAGGTTTTCGCCGAGGCCCTGGACAAGGTTCCGGCCGGTCGGCCGTTTTTCCTGTACTTCGGCTTTAGTCAGCCGCACCGGGCGTGGAAGGGAGTGTCGCCGGGCGTCACCTTTGATCCCGCCCGGTTGAAGCTTCCGCCGGATTTTCCGGACTTGCCGGAGGTGCGGGCGGATTACGCCGATTTTCTGCATTCCGTTTACGATCTCGACCAGGGCTTCGGCGCGGCAATGAAAGTGTTGGAGAAGCGTAGTCTCGCCGCCAACACGCTGGTCATCTTCATGGGCGACAACGGAGAGGCGCTGCTGCGGGGCAAAGGAACGCTCTACGAACGCGGCACGCACGTGCCGCTGCTCGTGCGCTGGCCCGGCGTGGTCAAGCCGGGTACGCAGTCGGACGCACTGGTAAGCGGGGAGGACCTCGCCGGCACCGTGCTGGAGGCGCTGGGTTTACCGGCGCCGGCGGCGATGACCAGTGTGAGTTTCCTGCCGGCGCTCAAGGGGCGGCCCTTCACGGGGCGCGACTATGTCTATGCGGAGCGCGGCTGGCACTATGGACCGATCACCCGGACGGATGGCCTCGATCTCTCCCGCTCGGTCACCACGAAGCGGTATCACTATATCTACCACGCGCTGCCCGATCGTGCCTACACTCCAGTCGACATGCCGGGCCCGCCGGCCTGGCGGGCAGTTACCCGGGCGCACCTCGAGAATTCGCTCTCACCACTGCACGAGCGTCTGCTCTTTGCCTCTCCCCGCCCCGAGTTTCAACTCTACGATCTCGAGTCGGACCCTCATGAACTCAACAATCTCTCGGGGCAGGCCGCGACGGCGGCGATCGAAGCGACGCTTCGCAGCGCCTTGGGAAAGTGGATGGTGCGCGAAAGCGATTTCCTGCCGCCACCCTCCCCACAGTGGCCCCGGGAATAACCTCCCTTCCGTTCATGATTCGTTCGGAGGGGGCCGGGCGTTTCACCCGGGCGGTTTTCACCGAGACGCAGGACGTGAGTGCAGGCGGCAGCGCGAGCGCAGTGGTGGCCACAGCGGACGTTTTGCGTAATTCGCGACGATTCATGTGTTTCAAAAATGCTACGAGGGGCAGACCAACGTCTCCGGCCGTCGGTCATCCCAGTTCGATGAGTCCGCGTTGAATGGCCATGGTCGCCGCCTGTGTGCGGTCACTGGCCCTGAGTTTCTGCAGGATGTGACCCATGCGGCGCTTCACGGTGATTTCCGAGACCTTCAGCACGTCGGCGATTTCCTTGTTGCTCCGGCCGCCGACGACGTGACGCAGCACCTCCAGCTCATCGCTGTTCAAGCTGGGGCGCGACATGTGTTGAGCCAGATCAGCCGCCACTGCGGGCGGAAGGTAAAACTTTCCCTCGTGAACCGTGTGGATCGCGGCAATCAACTCCTCGTACGGACCGGACTTGATCAAGTAGGCGTGGGCTCCCGCCTCCAGCGCCCGGCGCACGTTTTCATCGCCGGCGAAACTGGAGAAAACGATGATGCGGGCGGGCGGAGTTTCCCGGCACAACAGAGCGGTTGCCGCCACCCCGTCGACATCCGGCATCCGCAGGTCCATCAAGACGATATTCGGGCGGTGTTTCCGGAACTGATCGAGCGCCTGCTGGCTGTCGCTGGCCTCGGCCACCACGGCCATGTCGGGTTCCAGATTGAGCGATGCGACCAATCCCATCCGCACGACGAAATGGTCGTCCACCACCAGGATTCGTATCCGCGTGTCAGGGTGTTCGCTCATCGTTCGTCGATACTCACCAGAGTATGGGGCGCGGGGGCAGGTGGGTGATTCCGCGTTTCCCGGAGTTGGATCTCAATTCATGTTCCCTGTCTGGGTTCGCTGTGGAGGAGAAAAACTGCGCCGATCTTTCGGCTTCGCTCGTGCATTCCAATCAGGCCAAAGTGGCCGCTGGCGTGTCCAGGCGCCTGCTCGGCGACGAACCCACGCCCGTCGTCCTCCACGCAAAGGCGCACCCCGTTGCGTTCGTAGAATAGTTCGACGCGAATCCGGCTGGCGGAGGCGTGCTTGAACGCGTTGGTCACCGCCTCGGCGGCGATGCGCAGGAGATGATGTTCGACCAGCGCAGGTAGCGATGTTGCGACCCCGTGCACCTGGACGTCGATGAGGGACGTCGAATCGTTTCGTAGTTGCGCCGCCGTCTGCTTGATTGCCGCGGCCAGCCCCCCGGATTCCAGGGCCGGCCGACGCAAATCCCAAACGGAGCGCCGGACTTCCGACTGGCTGCGCTTGAGCAGGCGATTCACGACTTCCAAGCGCCGGCTGACGGGATCGTCCTTTATTTGCGATACCGCCGCATTCAGCTGGAGGGATATCCCCGTCAGTTCCTGGTCCAGCGTATCGTGCAGTTCCTGTGCGATGCGCGTGCGTTCCTCCAGGATGGCTTCGCGATGCGCCTGTTCCTTCAACGCTGTTGTTTGCGCGTGCACTTGCCGGCGGAGTAACCAGACCCAGAGGAGAATCCCCAAGGCAGTTGCCGAGATCACCCCGAGCGCCTGCCATAGCCGCCGCGCGGACCACCACGCCGGCGGTTCGATCACGCTTATGTCCGCGGCAGAACGCAGGAGCAGGGAAAACGTCCGCGGACTCAACCGAGCGCCGTCGGTGGTGGTCTCGGCAACCACACTGATTCCTGTGAGATCGAGCAGGCTTCCCGCGGCGGGTAGTTCGGGTGCCTCTTCACTTTCCAGACTCAACTGTGCATGGAAGA
>CAYVDZ010000420.1:2766-5365 GCA_964450575.1 uncultured Opitutus sp. | reverse complement strand
CTGCTGACGAATTCGTGGACGGGCATGGCTTCGAGTCGCGCTTGATCCGCGAAGAGCGCCATGAGCTCGCCCGCCTTTGTCTGTCCGTAGTGGGCGAGAAAGGCGGCCTCGGCTTTTTGATGGAGCACCGGAATTCCCTCGGTCCGCCGGCGACGGTGACCGAGCGGGTATTCCACCACGATTTTATCGGTGCGGGTCCCGTCGCGGAAAAACACCTGCACCGCGTTCGCGATCGAGCGTTTCTCGGGATCAAGGTAGTCCCTCGAGTACTGCGGATCTTCGCTTACAACCATGGTTGCACGCAGCGCGTCGATTCGAGGATCGATCGCGATGGTGTCCTCATAATGTCCGGCCGCGAGTTCCCCAAAGATTAGCCCGATCGCGGTCATGTATTGCAGACAGTGATCGCGATCCGCGGGGTTATGCAGTGGACCGGACTTGTCGATGATACGCATCGCGGATTCATGCGTCTTGAGTTCAATCCGCTCGATGGAGTCGAGCCTGTCGTGAACTGATGGATACAGCTTGATCGCACACTCGACGGCCGTCTGGGCGTGGAACTCGGCGGGAAACGCGATCTTGAAGAGCACGTTTTCCATCACATAGCTGCCGAGCGGGCGCGCGAGTTTCACCGGGTTGCCGCGAAACAGCACGTCCTGGAATCCCCACGTTTTTGCGGTCAGCGCCGAGGGATAACCCATCTCGCCGGTCAAGGTAATCAACGCAAGTCGCACGGCCCGGCTGGTGGCGTCGCCGGCCGCCCAGGATTTGCGGGAGCCGGTGTTGGGCGCATGGCGGTACGTACGCAAAGCGGAGCCGTCGAGCCAGGCGTGCGAGAGGGCGTTGATGATCTGCTCGCGCGTGCCACCCAGGAGCGCGGTCGCGACCGCGGTCGAGGCGACGCGGACCAGAAGGACATGATCGAGCCCGACGCGATTGAAGGAGTTTTCCAAGGCGAGGACGCCTTGAATCTCGTGGGCTTTCACCATCGCTACCAAGACGTCGCGCATCGTGAGCAGCGAGGATCGCGGAGCGAGGGGCGCTTGGAAGGCGGACGGCACGAGGCCAGCAGCTTCGTGGCGGCTCAGCCAGTCGGCTAAGCCCAGAATGGCGCCGAGATTATCGGAGGGGTGACCCCATTCGGCGGCGAGCCAGGTGTCGTTGAAATCGAGCCAGCGAACGATCGTCCCGATGTTGAACGCGGCCTGCACGGGATCCAGTTCGTAGGAGGTGCCCGGCACGCGTGCGCCCTGCTGAAGAGTCGTGCCGGGCACGATCGGCCCGAGCAGCTTGGTGCAGGCGGGGTACGCGAGCGCGAGGATGCCGCAGGCCAGGCTGTCGGCGAGGCACCAACGCGCCGTATCCAGAGATTCGTTACTCGGAGCGGCGCCGTTCAAGGCGTAATCCGCGAGTTCGGCGAGGAGAGGATCCGCGGGCGGGCGGACGTTGCTGATCGGGGAAGACATTTGCGGCAGCAGAGCAACCACGCGCCGGCGGAGCAATCCTATCGGGCAAAGAAGAAAAAGCGGGAAAGAAGAAAGAAGAAAGCAGGAAGATACCGTGCGAACCATCCCGGGGGCCCTTCCCGCCGGGCCGGCGGTGGGAAAGGATGATCGTGATGTACGGACGAGTCCCTCCCGTAATCCCGCCTTAGCCTCGGTCGCACACTGAACTAATCAGAAGTCTCCCCGCGTTGCCCGATCGGAACAAAAACCCGCTCCGCAGGTCCGACGTAGTTGGCGCTGGGCCGGATGATTTTTCCGTCCTGGCGCTGTTCGATCACGTGCGCGGCCCAGCCTGTGGTCCGGGCGAAGACGAAGAGCGGCGTGAACATCGCGGTGGGCACGCCCAGCTGGTCGTAGGCGGGCGCACTGAACCAATCCAAGTTGGGAAACATCTTCTTGAGCTCGGCCATCACCTGTTCGATGCGCTCGCAGACCGCGAATTGCCCGGAGCGATCGGCGGCGTCACAGAGTTCGCGGGCAATCTCTTTGATGATCGCATTGCGCGGATCGCTGATCGTGTAAACCGGATGGCCGAAACCGATGATGATTTCCTTCCGTGCCACGCGCGCCCGGATGTCCGCTTCGGCTTCGTCAGCGGTGCGGTAACGCTGCTGGATCTCGTGCGCGACCTCGTTGGCTCCGCCGTGTTTGGGTCCGCGCAAGGCGCCGATCGCTCCCGTGATGCACGAGTACAGATCGGAACCGGTGCCCGCGATCACGCGGGCGGTGAAGGTGGAGGCGTTGAACTCGTGCTCCGCATACAAGATCAGCGAACGGTCGAGCGCTCGCACGTGCGTGGGTGACGGTTCGCGCTGGTGCATGAGCCGAAGGAAATGGCCGGCCACGGTCGGGTCGGTTGTTTCCACCGTGATGCGTTTCCCCGTGGTGGCAAAGTGGTGCCAATAGAGGAGCATCGACGGGAAGCACGCGACGAGCCGATCGGCGATCCCACGGGCGATGCCAGCATCGGTCGGCCCGGCGCTGCCCGCGGTAGAGGGCTCACCTTCGAGCGCGCCGAGGGCGGAGCAGCCGGTGCGCAAAACATCCATCGGGTGCGCCGCGGCGGGAAGCTGTTCGAGGATAAGTCGCACGGC
>CAYVDZ010000420.1:0-2756 GCA_964450575.1 uncultured Opitutus sp. | reverse complement strand
AGGCGTTCGTGGATGAGGAGGTGGGCGACCTCTTCGAACGTCGCCTCCCGCGCCAGATCGGCGATATCGTAGCCGCGGTAATGGAGATCGTTGCCGGTGTTTCCGACGGTGCAAAGAGCGGTGTTGCCAGCGGGAACGCCGGAGAGCGCGACGGATTTCTTGGGCAGGCGGGTCGGGGGTGTGCTCATGGAAAAATCAGGTAGATTCGCGGTGGTCAGGTGGAGGCCAGCGGGGGCCAATCGCCACTCGGTCAGGCGGAGTCCAAGGGCGGCGATTTGAATAACGCGTCGAGTTTCTGTTCGTAAGCGTGGTAGTCGAGCACGTCGTAAAGCTCTGTGCGCGTCTGCATCGATTTCAGCTCGGCTTGTTGCGTGCCGTCCTGGCGCAGCGTCTCGTAAACATTGCGGGCGGCGGCGCTCATCGCGCGGAATGCAGAAAGTGGATACAGCACCATGGCCACGCCGGCGGAACGCAGCTCCTCGACGGTGAAGAGGGGCGTCTGACCGAACTCGGTGATGTTGGCCAGGACGGGGACGGGCACCGCGGCGGTGAATTCGCGGTATTGCTCCAAGGACGTGAGGGCTTCGGCGAAGATCATATCGGCGCCCGCGTTGAGATAGATTTGGGCGCGTGCGATCGCGGCCTCGAGGCCCTCGTTGGCGGCGGCATCGGTTCGCGCCATGATCACGAAGTCGGGATCCGGTCGGGCGTCCACGGCGGCGGTGATGCGGTCCGCCATTTCGCCGGCTGAGACGAGCTCTTTACCGGGCCGATGACCGCAGCGTTTGGCGGCAACTTGGTATTCGAGATGGACGGCGGCAACCCCGGCGCGCGCCAGTTCGCGGATGGCGCGGGCGATGTTGAAGGCGTGGCCCCAGCCGGTGTCGATATCGACGAGCAACGGAAGATCGACCCGGCCGGTGATGCGACGGGCGTCGATCAGGACATCCTCGAGATGGGTGATGCCGAGGTCGGGCAGGCCGAGGGAGGCGTTGCCACGCCTGCGCCGGAAAGATAAAGGGCACGAAACCCGGCGCGCTCGGCGAGGAGGGCCGAGTAGGCGTTGACCGTGCCGACAATTTGCAGCGGACGTTCGAGGGCGACCGCTGTACGAAACCGGGCGCCGGGAGTCAGGGCGTTGCTCACGCCCGAAGGTGAAGTGAGAAACGGGGCCGCCGCAAGAATGCACCGAAACTCCAAGAAAAGATTTCCGCTTTGCTGCGATATGCGTCTTCTTACGCGAACCCATTTGCCCGCATGCTTGCCGTTTCCGAATTAAAGAAGTCGTTTGTTTCCCCCGAAGGTCAGCAGGTCGAGATCGTAAACGTGGGAGCGTTCGCCCTTGCCGCCGGAGAGCAGTTCGCCCTCCGCGGAGAAAGCGGCTCGGGGAAAACCACGTTTCTCCATCTGATCGCCGGTATCCTCGCTCCGGACTCAGGGAGCGTTGTCGTCGATGGCGCGGAGATGAGCGCGTTGAGCGAGCCGCGGCGCGACCGGCTGCGGGCGGAGAAGATCGGCTATATTTTCCAGACCTTCAATTTGCTCCAGGGATTCACGGTTCTGGAAAACGTGACGCTTGGGATGAGTTTTGGTCCGCGCGGTGCGGACAAGGCGCATGCGCGCGACATGCTGGAACGGGTCGGGCTCGGACACCGTTTGCATCATTTCCCGCAGCAGCTTTCGACCGGCCAACAGCAGCGGGTCGCCGTGGCGCGCGCGCTGGCAAATCGTCCGAAGCTGGTCCTCGCCGATGAACCCACGGGCAATCTCGATCATAAAAGCGGCCGCGAAGCGCTCGCGCTCATTCGCGAGGTGTGTCGCGAACATCAAGCGGCCTTGCTGCTGGTGAGCCATGATGAAGACGTGCTGGCGCAATTTGAAACGCGGCGGGATTTCAGTGACATCAACCGCGCGGTTCAGGAGGCCTCCCAATGACCCTGCCGCTGATCATTTATCGTTCGCTTCGGCAGCATGCGTTATCGACGCTCGTCACGGCCGGCGGCATCGCGCTCGCGAGCGGGCTGCTCATGTGCGTGTGGATGGTGAAGACGCAGGCGCAAGCCACGTTCACGCAGACCACGACGGGTTTTGATGCGGTGCTTGGGGCGCGGGGTTCGAAGCTGCAGCTCGTGTTAAACGCGATCTTTCACATGGAGGCTTCGGCGGGGAATGTCGCTGCGGCCGATTATGAAATGGTGCGCCGGCACCCGTTGATCAAAACCGCGATTCCGATCGCCGTGGGCGATAACCTGCGTGGGTTTCGCCTCGTCGGAACGGTGCCGGAATTGTTCAAGGTGCAGTATGCGCCGGAGAAGACGTTCGCGCTGGAAAAAGGCGGGCGAATGTTTACGGCCGACGCCAAGGAAGCGGTCGCGGGTAGCTTCGCCGCGCAGCGGCTCGGGCTCAAAGTGGGCGATACGTTTCGGCCTTTTCACGGGCTGGCTTTCGACCCGAAAGCGGAACATGCGGACGACTTTGTGATTACGGGCATGCTCGAGCCTACGAATACGCCGGTGGATCGGGTGATTTGGATTCCGCTGCGCGGCTTGCAGACGATGAGCGGACACGATCCGAAGGCGGCGACGGATGTAAGTGCGGTGTTGTTGCAACTGCGCTCGCCGATGGCGGGCCTGCAAATGGACATGATGTATAACAAGCAGGGCAACCGGTTGACGTTCGCGTCTCCGGTGGGCGCGATCATTGCGGAGCTCTTTGGGAAGATCGCCTGGTTCGATCAAGTTCTCGCGTTGGTGGCG
>CAYVDZ010000419.1:0-5371 GCA_964450575.1 uncultured Opitutus sp. | reverse complement strand
CCTCCTGGCCGATGTCAGCGGCGAACGTGACGATTTCTGCGTCGTAGGTTTCGCGAAGCCACTTGACGATGACGGACGTGTCGAGGCCGCCCGAGTAAGCGAGGACAATTTTCATAGTGAGCGTCCGAGTCTTGGGAGTTCCCACCTTGGCGCGCAAAGCAAAAAGCCGGCCAATGCCCCAACGTAAAACTACGGAAGGTACCTGTCGTGGTACGCAGCGGGAATTTTACGACAGCTTTACCCGGCGATCATTATGCAAAAGGCCGTAAAATCCGATTGAACCATGAGATGGTTAAGATGATCCCTTCGAATCGGTCACGCCTTACTATAATCCTGCTTTCTCAACGAAGCGGGCGGCGGCGCTCCGAGGGTTTTACTCTGGTTGAAATCATGATCGTGGTTCTGATCATCGGACTGCTCGCGACGCTGTCATTTCCCGCCTTCCAGCGGTCCCGAATCGCCGCCCAGAGCAATCGCTTTGTCTCAGATCTCCGGACGTTCTCGCACGCCTTCGAGAATTTCTCGCTCCAGACCGGGAACTGGCCGGCCGCGGCAGCCAGCGGAGTGGTGCCGACCGACATGGAGGAAGATATCAAGGTGACCGTATGGCGCGTGCCGCAGAATTCCGTCGGCGGCCAGTGGGCGTGGGACCGCAGTGCCTACGGCATGGCCGCAGGGATCTCCGTGACGGGCGTCACCGTCCCGGATCAGCAGATGGAACGTATCGATGCTCGAATCGACGACGGCGATCTGACCACGGGACTCTTTCGCAAAGTCGGGGCGCGCTTCATCTACATTCTGCAAGAGTAAGCGAGCTTGGCGCGCCGGCCACGTGACACCGCCATGCGGCTACGGCCGCATCCCGAGCGCCCTCCGTTGGAAGGCGGAAACCCTTTCTCCCTACGCAGCACTCGGCGCCAGACTCAGCCCTTCCGCGCCGCCACTACGTGCGCGAGAATGGCCTTCTGCGTATGCAGCCGGTTTTCCGCCTGGTCGAAGATGATCGAACGTGGATTGTCCAAGACATCCTGCATCACTTCTTCACCCGCGTGAGCCGGCAGGCAATGCATGAACAACGCATCGGCTTTCGCAGCCGCAAACAGGTTCCCAGTCACCGCGTAGGGCGACATGAGTTCGATGCGTTCCTTCTTTTCCTCTTCCTTACCCATGCTAACCCACACGTCCGTGTAAACCACGTCGGCGTCGCGCACCGCTTCAAACGGATCGGTCGTGAAATGATACCCGCCGGGAAACCCTTCGTCGGCCAGCGCCGCGTTGAACTCCGCCGAGGGCGCAAAGTCCTTCGGTCCGGCCAGCGAGATCTTCATCCCGAAGAGATTCGCCCCAAGAATCCACGAGTTCGCCATGTTGCAGGCGGTATCGCCGAGAAACGCGATCTTGCGGCCGCGTAACGAACGCACGAGGTCTTCGCCCGATGAGCCGGTCGCCCAACGTTCCGCCATGGTGAACGCGTCGGTGTAAATCTGGCACGGGTGAAGGAAATCCGTCAGGGCATTGATCACCGGTACCGAACCACTCTCCGCGAGACGTTCGACTTCGCTGTGATCGAAGGTGCGGACGATCAGTCCATGGACAAACCGGGACAACACCCGGGCGGTGTCCTCCACGGTTTCACCGCGGCCGAGTTGAATATCGTTCTTGTTGAGAAAGAGCGGATTTCCCCCGAGCTCGTGAATTCCCACCTCAAAAGAAACGCGTGTGCGGGTGGACGATTTCGAAAAGATCATGGCCCACGTCTGCCCGGCCAATGGCTTCGGAGCGTCCGCCTGCCCACGCTTCACCTTCAGCTCATGCGCGGTCTGAAACAAGGCCGGCAATTCGGAAGCGGTGAAGTCGGTTTCTTTGAGGAAGTGCTTCATTGAAAGCAGATGGATTTACGAGTGGAACGAATCGCTAACGAGTGAAAAAAACCTCACTGCGCAACCAATACACTAAAAAGAAGTAACGAACCGGAGCCACCCGCCGAAATTCGCCGTCCCTGAGACAGACGATCTCCGCGTTGTCCGGGTCGGGCCCGGGCCGGGGCCGGGCGCACTCCCAGCTATCACTTGGCCGCAAGCACCTCGCGAAAGATCTGCACCGCCCGCGCGAGTTCCTCTGCCGTCGCGTTCAGCGGTGGCAACAAGCGCACGACATTGCCGCCTGCCGGTGGCGCCAGCAGCCCGCGTTCGCGCAACGCCGCCACGTACGGCGCCGGATCACCCGTCATCTGGACGCCGACCAGATAGCCCTGCCCGCGCAGGCCGGTGACATGCTGCGGAAAATCGCTCGCGAGCTGCCGCAACTCCGCGTGCCAGGGGCCGCTCAGCGTCCGCACTTTTTCGAGGAGTTGGTCGCGCTCGATAATATCCAGCACCGCGAGCGCCGCCGCACACGCGAGCGGCGTACCACCAAAGGTCGTTCCGTGGTTTCCGGGATGAAACAGCTCCGCGAATCGATCACGCACCCACATCGCACCAATCGGGAAACCCCCGCCGAGTCCTTTGGCCATCCCGATCGCATCCGGCCTCACGCCCGCGTGCTCGAAGGCATAGAACCGCCCCGTCCGCCCAATCCCACACTGCACTTCATCAAGCAGGAGTAACAGGTTGTTTTGATCACACAGCCGCCGCAGGCCAATCAGGAATTCCGGCGTGCACCCGTTGATGCCGCCTTCACCCTGAATCGTCTCCACGAAGATCGCCGCCGTCTGGTCGTCGATGAGCTCCGCGAAACTCGCCACGTTGTTGAGTTCGCCAAACGCAAATCCCGGCACCATGGGCCGAAATCCTTTTTGGATTTTTTCCTGCGGAGTCGCGCTCATCCCGCCAAACGTCCGGCCGTGAAACGCGTTCTTTGCGCAGATGACTTTGTAACACTTCGCTTCTTCTCCACCCGCCTTCTGCATGCCGTGCAGCCGGGCAAGTTTGATCAGCGCCTCATTGGCTTCGGCCCCGCTGTTACAGAAAAACACCCGCCCCGGTCCGGCATAGCCCACGAGCCGCCGCGCCAAATCACCCTGCTGCGGATTCCGAAAGAGATTGCTGACATGAATGAGCTCAGCCGCCTGTCGCTGCACCGACGCTACCCAATGCGGGTGACAATGCCCCAGCGCGCTCACCGCAATGCCCGAGGTAAAGTCGAGATAGGCGTTTCCCGCGTCATCCCAGACCTGCGTTCCGCGTCCGCGTACCAGCGTCAAGGCAGGACGGCCGTAATTCTTCAGAACATGGGCGTCGTACAGCTCAGCGGTGCTCGTGCGGACGATGGAAGGAGCATTCATGATGAAAACACGTTCTTAACCAGGATCGGCGCGGATGAAATGAGAAAACCCAGCCAAGCCTGCACACCGACCGCTAAATTCCGCCCGGCAGTGTGCAGCACCTGTTTCCTGCCAGACTTGGCGGAGCGAAGGGCGTCGACGCGCTCCCCGCTTAGCCGTGCTCGATTTCGGTGCCAATGCCCTTGTCAGTGAAAATCTCGAGCAAGAGCGAATGCGGCAGCCGGCCGTCGATGAAGTGAACGCGTTGCACGCCTTCCTGCAGCGCGCGAATCGCACTCTGCACCTTCGGCCGCATACCTTTGTCGATCACACCGCGTTTTTTGAGTTCATCGACCTGGCTGATCTTCAAAGTGGAGATGAGGGACTCCGGGTCGGGTGGGTTCGAGAGCAACCCGGGCACATCGCTCATATAAACGAGCCGCCGGGCCCGCAACGCACTCGCCACGCGGCCGGCCACGAGGTCCGCATTCACGTTGTAGGGCTTGCCATCATACCCTTCAGCAACGGGCGAAATAATCGGGATGAAGCCTTCCCCGATCTCTTTTTTGATCAGCTTCACCTTCACCTCAGTCACATCACCCACGTAGCCGAGATCGACGGTGTTGCCGTCATCGTCGGTCGTGAGTTTCCGACACACGAGCACGGTGTCACCGGGCAGGCCCTTGGGTTTTCCCTTGGCGGCCGCGACCGCGGCGCAAACATCGCGGTTCACGATTTCATCAAGGGTCTTCTTGACCACGTTGATCGTCGCCTCGTCGGTGACACGAAGGCCGTTCACCCAGTCGGCCTTCAAGCCCGAGTTCTCCATCGCCTTGGTGATGGCTTTGCCGCCGCCGTGAACCACGACGACGTTGATCCCGCACGCGGCGAGAAAGGCAATGTCGTAGGCGACGCGGGTGCGGACCACGGGATCAGGATCATCCATGAAACTGCCGCCATATTTGACGACAAACGTAGATCCTCGAAAATCCTGAATATAGGGCAGCGCTTCGAGCAGCACCTTCGCCTTGGCGGTTACTTCATTAACATTCATCGGCAATCAAAGCGCGCGGCCAGAGGACGCGTGGTGGTGGTGGAGGCGAAAATGAGCGCTCACGTTTGACGAAGGACGTGAATAAGCCACACCGGCCGCGCATTTCCATAAAAATATTTTTCGCGACTGCATCGGTCGCCTGGCCGCTGCGGGCGACAGGAGGAAAGAACGCGTGACCGCGACGCCAGCGTACAGCCTTCAACTGCCGCCCCTTGACGGAAATCGGCGGCGCGGCGCGTTTCGGGATTAGCAGTCCACGGTCGCAGTTTCTTCTTCACTCCGCGTCGGCGCAACGCAACGTCTGCCGCGTGCCCAGCACAAATTTGACTTTTGAAACGCGCGACGCACACCGCGCCTGGCTAGCCACTCAAGCGGCTTTGCCCGCCGGTTTCCGCGTCGGCACGACCCGATTCGAGTTCATGCCGAAGGAGGCACCGAAGCCCGCGAAGATGACGCTGACCCTGCTCGCGCTGGATCAACCGAGCACCGCCTTTGCCGCGATGTTCACCCGCAATGCGTTTCCCGGCGCCCCCATTATTCTTGGGCGCCAGCGGCTGACGGCACCCGCACTCGGCGCCGTCATCATCAACAACAAAATTTCCAATGTCTGCGCCCCCGATGGCGTCGCGACATCGGAACGCATCAGCGCCGCCGCCGCCCAACACCTGGGCTTCGCCCCGACCGAAGTGCTCCCCTGTTCAACGGGCGTCATCGGCTGGACCCTTCCTGCGGATTCGATGATCGCCGCGCTGCCGCAAGCCGTCGCCGCACTCGCGCCCGGATCCATCCTTCCGGCCGCCGAAGGGATCGTCACGACCGACCTCTATCCCAAAATACGTCGCGCGGATGTCGGTGCGGGCAGCATCGTCGGCATCGCAAAAGGCGCAGGCATGATCGAGCCGAACCTTGCGACGATGCTCGTGTACATTCTCACCGACATCGCGGTGCCGCGGGCGGAGCTGCGCGCGATGCTGGCACGTGCCGTCGATGCCAGTGTCAATGCCATCAGCGTCGATAGCGACACGCGCACGTCGGACACCGTCGTGGCACTCTCG
>CAYVDZ010000418.1:3416-5378 GCA_964450575.1 uncultured Opitutus sp. | reverse complement strand
ATATTTTGACTTCTGGTTCAGCACATGCTGTCACGTCTGGAAGGAACGCCGGCCCAGGCGTGATGGGCGTCGATAAGCGATCGTCCGAGGCAAGCAGATAGTCAACGGATGCATCGTTCCAGCCGCTGTTGTCAAGCGAGGAATAGAGCCAATCTCCCAAGTTACAACCGTTTTGAACAAGCAAACCCCTTGTAGACTCCGGCAACAGGTGCAATGAAAGTGGCGTCCTGAACCAAATTCGATACAGTTTCCAATCTCGGTAGCCTTCGGCAGAAATGCTATCGAACCACCAGACAAGCGAACTTTTCATGATTGCTGAGTCTAGCTTCCCCGCGTTTGGCCAGCTTCGCTGAACCTCTCGCCAGGACCACGCCGTGGCCAGCGCCTCTTCAGTCTGCCAGTCCGCTTTGTAATTTGTTTCTCTCTGTCCTCCGCGATAGGCCGTCACACGCCCCATGACATCGCAAAAGTGATGGAACCGTTCGTGGGCGTAGACAACATAGACTGCGAATTCGAAGATGAGCCGAAGGGTGGCGGTATCGGATACTTTCAAATCCGCCGCCATCGTCCAGCAGCAGTCTGCCAAACGTTCGACGTGAAACTCGATCTTTCCAGGGCTCGTCATGTCGTGGTGGCGTCCTATCCACCAATCATTCTCCTCAGTTTGGTCGACGATTCGCGGATCGGGCCCCTCGCTTTGTACTTTACGAACTCGTTTGGAAACCGCGTCATTTGGCTCCTTCCGGGTGAGGGCAAGGATCGCATCGACCACTTCCTTACTAATTACCTCCCAAATCCGGTCCATTACTAGTCTCCTCGCAGGTTTTGCTCGTTCCATTTCGACGCGATAATTTTCGGACGGCACATCTGATTCGGTCTCACTTTAGCATGGCAGAAATCTTCTCCCATTTGTCCTTGTGAGCTGAAACGTCCTGTTTCGATAACTGCGGAACTCCAGGGCCTTCAGGGTCGCGTCCATGTTTCTTTGAATGACGTTCCACGTACGCCCGACGTCCTTTCGCATATATTTCATGTACTTCTTCGTCAGACACAATGAAGTATTCTGCGCCGCCCGTGCTCCCCAATTTTGGAATAGATACGAAGACCCATATGATTCTTGGAGAAGGCTCGCCCCGACCAACGCGACCGCTCAACGGCCATTTGTCGCCAACGGTGGATTTGACTTCTATCTTGATCACGTGCTCACCGGACTCGTTCAGCGCAAAAATATCGGCACTCTTGTTCGTGCCATAGGTTACATACGCATGAATGCGTCTCCGTGAAAGTTCAGAAGCGACGCCGAACTCGCCGGCCATTTGAATGAAAGATTTGTCGCTCTGATTCGTTGGCATGACAATCTCCTTGAGAAATTTGAATAGGCATCACACTCGACGCTTGGTATTACGTGATATCGGTTCCGATGCGTCGAGTCACGAGATCACCTCGGTGCACCTTGTCACTTCATCCCCAAATCCCCTCAGCCACCACTTCAGCCTGCCTGAATCGACGACGGTAGCTCTGATCTCGTAAGTTTCGCCCAGGTCTTTCACTTCTTGGTCCCGCGACAAAGGCGACTCCAGCAGATGTGCTCCCGCGGACTTGGTGATGCGAAAAACGATCCGAATTCGTTTCCCCTCTCCATATCCGAAACGGCCATCGTCGTCGTACCGCTCGAGACTGAATTCTCTTGGTCTCGAGAAAGTCCGACCACTTTCTGTCACGGAAAGTATCCGGTGCAGTGCAAGGCTGCGTTCGTTCTTGAACCCATTGAATCGACAAACCAGATATAGGCGTGGCCCCTGTTGTGCGAGCCCGAGAGGCATCACTTCTGCATTGCCGCGCTTGCCCTGAGCATTCCGGTAGTCGAGGTCGAGCCATCGATTTTCAAAGAGTGCTCGGCTTACCGCTTCAAAGACTCCTGCCTTCAGCGTGGGCGGCAGAAGGGGCTGAGTCGTGCTCACG
>CAYVDZ010000418.1:0-3406 GCA_964450575.1 uncultured Opitutus sp. | reverse complement strand
GTGCTCACGACGCGCACCTTGCCCAGCCATTCCCGTTCCCTTTGCGCATTGGGACGGGTACGCAAATTTCCCCGAGCCTGCTCGAAGAAGCCGGCCATGGATTTCATCAAGCTGGCCGGCAACTGATAGCGAAGCTGTTCCTCGGCCAAGGCAAGCAGCAGAGATTCCTGCTCGGTCAGCGCGGGCGCCGAGAAGCCGCGCGCTTGTTCCTTCCAGCGATAGCCATAGGGCCGATTACGGTCGTCTCGTTCGATGTCGAAATTTTCCGCGAGCATGTCGAGTTGACGCTGGATGGTGCGCAATTCCCGATGGACGCCGGCATCCACAAGTTGCTGATGCAGTTCGGGGGCCGAGACTTTCCGGTTCTTCGGGATGCGCTTGAGGATCTCCAGCACCAGTCGGACGGTTTCCAGGGCATCCGGACGCTTGGGCATGTTCAGGCGTTGTCCGGCAGATGCCGCATGTCCTCGCGGCTAGCGAGGACGGCCCAGACTCGAATCATGGCGAAGGTGTCGAGACGGCAGTAGGTCAGCAATTGACTTTCGATTTCTGTTTTTCGTTCGGCAGAGGTTTGCGGAGAAATGGCTTCCAGATAGGCACTCATTGCGGCAGTGCCGTCCTGCACGCCTTCGAGTGCGTCGTAGCGCAGTTCCGGCGCCATGGCCGGCAGGACTTTCTTGATGCTCCAGCTGCCTTCCTGAGACGGGTTGTAGTAGTGGTCCCGGGCGACGGGCAACAGATCGACCAGTCGCGGCAACAGGGCCAGCAAACCTTCGCGATGTTGAGGATAGCGCTCGGCGAGTTCTTTGATCCGGGAGCTCTCGAATCCGCTATAGACGAAGATTGGGCCGGGAAGGGCGCAGGCCGTTATCAAGGCGCGGCTGAACTTTTGCGATGGATCCTCGCCCGAGAGATCCAGAAAGAACGAGTGGCTTAGAACGCCGTCGGCGCCGAGCACGTGGAGGGAAAACTGAAAGGGAATCTGTCGATAGGGGCGGGTGCCCGCCCAGATAGGAACGACGAACCTGATGGTTTCGAAATCGAGGAACAGCCCCGGCAAGGAGTGCTTGCTCAGAGCTGCGGCTGCACCTACGCGATCGAAGTGGATGCGGTTCTCCAGGGTGCATTGCTTGACCCGGAGCTGCTTTTCGTTGAGCAGGTCGTCCGGTACCTGGGTCATATCTATAACGCCTTCCGGTGCCGGAAGAGTCTTTAGGGTATTGGCGACCCGGGGAATCCACTCGACCGGATGCTCGGCCACCGGCTCCTCCGCACGGCAGTGTGTGAAGAATCCGCATTCAAAGGGATCGCGGCAGTGCTGGCCAGTGAGTATTTTCGGCTCCGACTCGAGCTTGGCCACAGTTTGGGCAGCAGCGATCCAGCCCTCTACTTCCTCAGTCCGGCCGAAAGCCTCCTTAGTCAGGTCTTCCTCTTTCAGCAGGCCCTGGTAGTCCTCGTTGCCTGGATATACCCACTTCGAATCGATATGGGCTAATGCGATGCCGACGAGCGACACGCCGGATTGGCGGGCGACGAAAGACTGTATAGCCGCATCATCCCGGTGATAGTCCTTGACCTTGCTCGAGGACTTCACTTCCACCATGCGCCATTGCTGCGGCTCGGACTCGCCGACGGGTAGCAAGATATCGGCAAAAGCCAGGGCGCCATCCGCTTGAAACCCCGCCTCGAAGATCGGCTGGTCCGACCGTACCAGCCGATCGGTGGCACGTAGCGCTTCGTCAAAGCCGATTTCGCTGACGTCCAGAAAAGTGCCTTGGCCGTCCGTGGCATAAATCCGCCGGGCAATATCGCCGACGGTGTGCCCGACTGCAAAGCTGGCCTGAGCGCCCGCCGAATCCTGGCGAAGATCCTTGCGATGGACTTCCAGCCAGAGGCGCCGAGGGCACTGACGGAAAGCCAGCAGTTTGGACTTCGATAGATTGCGGGGGTGAGCCATGCGTTCCCTCTTTGACGGCATTGTGCCTGTTTGAGGCCAGGCCCGGGTCATCGGACTGACGACCATCTATAGAAAGCCGATGGTGCTACGGTGCGCACCTTCCTTGATCTGGCATTCGGCTTGAAGCGCCTCAACTAATTCGGCAGCGCTCGCAACAGGCCGAAAGCGGTGCTGACGGGCCACTGCGGCGAAGTCGCCGGGGGTCAGCAGATGAAGGCTCGACAGTTTCGACCGCAGCCCCACGTCCGGGGCCGGAAGGCTTCGTGCAGCACAGTGGCGGGCCAGCAGGCTCCACGCCTGCTCTGGCCGCAGGTGATGAAACTTCACCTTCAGGTCGAACCGCCGCAGCGCCGCCTGGTCCAGGTCATCCACCAAGTTGGTGGTGGCGACCAGCACGCCGTTGTAACTCTCCATCTGGGTAAGCATTTCGTTCACCTCGGTGACCTCCCACGAGCGCTGGGCGCTCCGCCGGTCCCGGAGGAAACTGTCCACCTCGTCGAGAAGCAGCAGGGCACCCTCCCGTTCCGCATCACGGAAGGCGCGGGCCAGATTCTTCTCGGTATCGCCTACCCATTTGGAGACCAGGTCCGACACCCGGCGCTGGTGCAGCGCCAGGCCCAGGTGATCGGCCAGCCAACGTCCGTAGGCGCTCTTCCCGGTTCCCGGCGGCCCGTATAGACACAGGCGGGCGCTGCGGCTGCGGCCGATGCCTTCCGCGATCATCGCCAGATCGGCGTCGGCATGGATGAAGTCCGGATCGTAGGTGTCGGGAAGCGAAGCCGCGCCTGCCTTCGCAAGCGGCGGATGACCTTGTGCGATCAGAGTGTTGTCTATCAGGTATTCGATGGCATTCCGGATGCGGTCGGCGGGAAGCTTGTCGGCGATACATTCGATCAACGAGGCCGCCCTCGTGACGACAGCCGGCGCGAGACTTTCGCATTCGGCGATCCGCGCCATCGATTCGGCGGTCAACAGATTTCCGCAAGACTTGCCGATGATGCGCCGCCGGTAGCTTCTGGACGGAACAGGCAACTCCACCACCATATCGAAACGGCGGACGAACGCGGGATCGAGGCAGCTGATGGAATTCGACAGCCAGAGCGTAGGCACCGGATTCTCTTCGAGGGTACGGTTGATCCACGCCTTGCGCGTCTGGGCAATGCTTTTGCGGCCGAAGAAATTGTCGCCGTCGTTGAACACGTCCTCTACCTCGTCGAAGATCAGCAGCGCCCGGCGCCGGGCGAAAAAGCTCTGGGCGAACCGGTATGCGCGCAGGCGACGTTCGCCGCTGACGCAATCCCCGTCATCGTTCTCGCCGCTGACTTCGAGCGTCTCGCAATCCAGCGCCCCGGCCAGTACCCGCGCCAGTTGGGTCTTGCCTGTCCCCGGCGCACCATATAGAAAGACATTGACGCCACGTCGCCGGATGTCGAGTGAGCACTTCAGATA
>CAYVDZ010000417.1:0-5403 GCA_964450575.1 uncultured Opitutus sp. | reverse complement strand
GGTCAAGGGCGCGGTCTGGGGATTTCTGGGGGGCGCGGTGTTGGGCGTGAGCTTTCTACGCGATCTTTCCCGACGCACGCTGTTCGTGGCGCTGCCGCTGCTCGTGGCTGGCACCTGGTTGGGCTGGCGCTTCATCGATCAGCCGAAATTGATCTATTTTTCCAACTTGCTGGATCGGCCGAGGGAGGAGGTGTGGGCGGGCTTGCTGATGGGAGGCTTCGGATTTTTGGGCTGGATGATCTATGTTTTGCGAGCTCGAGCCCGCGTACCTGTCGTCTTTGCGCTTCTGGGCTTGGTGGGCGGAGGCATCGGGTTTGCGTTTGGCGGGGTTTCGTTTGCGGCGGGGAAGGCCTGGGGTGGGACCGTCGAACTTTATCCCGGATGGAAGCAGATGGAGTTCACGTTCGGGTTGTGTTTTGGAGCGGCATTGGGCCTGGCGGCGTATTGGCTGCGGCATGACATCGCGGCGGCGACCCGGACGATGACCCCGCCGACGCCGGCCCGCGGTTGGCCGATGGTGGCCGCGGTGGTCGGCAGCGTGGCGTTTGGTGCGGCGGCGATCTGGGGAAGTTCGGCGCTTCCGGTGCGTTTCAGCTATACGGTGGCGGGCGCCGCGCTGCTGGGGCTGGTGTACATGTCGGAGCGGGCCGCGTGGCAAATCGCGATCACGATCACAGCCGGGGCGTTCCTGCTCTATGTGGGGAAATTCTTCACGCTCAACCATCCAGGTTTTCATCCGGCGGTTGCGACGACGATCGCGCTGGTCCTCACCGCGCTGCTGAGCGCTTGGATTGCGGTCCGCCAGGCGTCGGGCCGGGAGATGGCAACGTGGGCATTGCGCGTTTTATTATGGACGTCGGTCGGCGCGGGCGTAGCTCACGCCGGTTGGCATCGGGAGATTTCTCCCGCGCTGGTGATGGTGGTCAGCGTGTTCGTGGTCGGTGCGATCATCATCACACGGGGGACGCGGGCGCGCCAATGAGTCGGGGGCGATTTTCGCTGTCATTCCGGAGGCGGCGCTTGTCGCGCGCTGTTCTGAGAGGCCAGCGCTATGCCGTTCATCCTGAAAAATGCAGTTGAAGCCACAGATTCCACGGATGAGCACAGATTACCCAGGCATTAAAAATTACAGTCCGTTCATCGTGCGGGTGAGTTGCGTCCAGGTGCCTCTCCATTAATAATCCTCTGTATCCGCGCTCGTCGGGGACCTTTACCGAAAAGAAACTTCTGAATTTAGGTTCAATGCGTTCTTCCTCCCAGCGCGCACTTATCCCATTTTAGGAGAGATGATCGTCCGGTTCTGTATTTTCTCGTTTGCGGTGGTTTTGGTCGAGCTGCTGAAGGCGGCCGAACCGGCTGGCCGCGATCCCGCGCTGCAGTTTCACGCGGCGCCGAGACCGCTGCCGGCGGACGCGGTGACGGAGGCGTGGCCGCATTTTCTGGGGCCGCATTATAACGCCATGACGCGCGAGACCCGACTGCTGGAGCGCTGGCCGGCGAATGGACCGAACAAAGTGTGGGAGCTGGCGACCGGAGAAGGTTACGCGTGTCCGGTTCTGGCGGATGGTAAACTCGTTTATTTCCACCGGCTTGAGGGTAACGAAACGGTGGATTGTCTTGATCCTGAAACCGGACGCCGACTCTGGCGGGTGGAGTATCCGGTTAGCTATGAAGACCGCTATGGGTTCAGTCCCGGTCCGCGCGCCAGCGCCGTGATCGACGGTGACCGGGTCTTCACCGCGGGCGTCACCGCAATCCTGCATTGCCTGGAGCTCGCAACCGGTCGGATCGTCTGGCGTCGCGACCTCGCGGCGGAGTTCAAGGTGCCGCAATACTTTTTTGGATACGGGCCGACGCCCTTCATTTGGCAGGACCGGGTAATTGTTACAGTCGGCGGCAAAGGCAGCGCGGACGGAGCCCGTGGCACCGGCGTGGCGGCCTTTGACCGGCGCACGGGAAAGACGCTCTGGGAAGTAGAGGACTCCTGGGGCGCGGATTACGCGTCGCCGGTGGTTACGATGTTGCAAGGCCGCGCGGTGGCTCTGGTACTGACGGGCGGCGAAAGCCGGCCCACGCAAGGCGGATTGCTCGCGATCGACGTGCTCACGGGGGCGGTGCTCGAACGGTTCCCGTGGCGGGCTCGGAATTTTGAATCGGCCACGGCAAGCACGCCGCTCGTGCTCGAGGACGGACGCGTGCTGATTTCCGAGTGTTATGAGAAGGGCGGTACGCTGCTGGAATTCGACTCCGCGCAAAAGGCGACCCAGCGCTGGGTGCAGCGCGGCTTTGGGCTCCACTTCATGATGCCGCTGGCGATTGACGGCTACCTGTACGGCTTTGCGGGCCGCAATCCGCCTGACACGGAACTAAAGGCGGTCGATCTCGCCACGGGAAAAATTGTGTGGGCCGACGACACGCGGTTCACCGAGGGCGGTCGCGTGCAGAGTTTTTTTCGCGGGACGTTGCTGCGCGCGGGCGATCGTACTTTCTGTCTTGGCGAGGACGGCTTGTTGGCGGAGTTCGACCTTTCGCCGCAAGGCTTGAGCGTCCGCCAGCGGACGCGACTCTTTCACGCGTCGTCGGCCTGGACGTTGCCCGCGTTGCATCGCGGTTTGCTGTACGTGGCGCAAAACGAGCGTGACCGGACGGACGGTAAGTCGCCGCGTATTATTTGCTATGATATCCGCGGGCAGTGAGGGATAATATTCGGGTCAGCCGACCTCGCGCGAGCAAGCATGTGACCGGCCGGTGGGATAAGATTCGCTGGGGCTCAAGCTGACCGCTTCGGAAAGGCGGAACGGACAAAGAGGAAACGGGGAGAAAGTAGAAAGAAGAAGGGCGGAAAATCGCGGCGGAAAAGAAGAATGAAGAAACGAGGCGCGGATCTCGAGAGCCGCAGGAGGCCGGTACGTCCTTTAACCATCTGCACCCTCCGCGCAATCTACGGTTGATCGGATGTTTTCCGATTTTCTGTCTCTGCGTTCTTTGCGGCCTCCTGTTAAATGTCTGGAGATCGAGTCCTTATGTGCTTTTTGAGCCTTATGTGGCCATCATCGGAAAAGCGGGATCGGAAAAGCGGAAAAGCGGAATCGGGGAAAGGCGGGATCGGAAAGCGGAAAAGCGGGAAGGAAAATCGGAAAAGCGGGAAATTGGGAAATCGAGAAACACTCAGCGCTGAATTCTGGCGGGAAAACGCGAAACCGTTGGCTCATAGGTAGCCGGGCGTAAAACGCGGAAAAGTGAGGCAGGAAAGCGGAAGGATTTCAGTACGCGGGTAGCTTGACCGTTCAGGGGGGAGGCGCAGCGTGGGCCTTGCACATGGAAGACGCACTTGAGTTCGATGGGGTGGTAATATCAGGGAACGACCTTGTAAGTCGGAAGCGTCCTACGAGCTGGCCTGATATCTTCAGCACGGACGTGAACGGGACGCCGGTGCGATGGCAGTTTGCAGACGCGGATGGTCCGTGTTCATCGACCAAGGCGGATCGGATCTTGTTTCCCTTTGCCCAAGGGCGGATTGCAAAAGGCAAAGAAGTGGGATTGCGGCAGTAGGTTGAAATCACGAGCGAGACCAAGCAGCTCCGGATGTTTCGCCAGAGTTACCGGCGATTTGGAGTTTCTTTGGTCTTTGCGCCACACTGAGCGGGTCAAGCGCGGCATGGACGTGAAATCCGGCGACCTCCTGGTCGTTTTGCTGGCGTTCTGCGTGTCCTGGCCCGTGACGAGCTGGTGACGCGTCGTGAACGGTTCGTCGAGTTGGGCGAGGACCCAGCGACCCTTGCGGCGATCGACCAAGAGATTCAGCGGCGCTCAGTTCTTGCCGGAGTTGGGAGCGGCTGGCGGGTGGGGGACCGGACGGTTTATTTTGTGGTCGGCCAGGCGTGCCTCCTGCGTGATCCTGGCTCGGTGGGCGAACTCAGCGTACGGCATTCCTGAGAGTTCCTCGATGACTTGGGTGAGCAAAGTCTGGCCATTGATCCGCCGGCGCAGCTCTTTCTGAGCACGCAGCCGGCTTCTGATTTTTTCAATGAATGGCTCACTCCATCGCTGATAGGCATCGATCATGACATAGCGAAAACCACCGGGACTCGTCGGGGAAATCCGCGCTTCCGTTTCCGGTTTATCGAGCGCTTCCCGCTTTTCCCCCTTGTTCCAGTTGAGCAGATCCAGGCCCACGCCGAGGGCCCGGGGGCTTTCGCTCAGACGTTTGCTCAACATGTGGAGGGAATAAATTTCTTCGGCGCCTTGGAGCTTGATGGTGATGACATCCGAAAGGAAGCGCGCGAAAACCACGTCGAACCAATCGCGATCGTCGACGTAGATGCGCTGAGCCTTGATGTGCTCAAGGCAGTCTTGACTGAACCCGCCACGGAAGCGGGTGTCGCGGCGCGCCATCCAACTGAAGGGGTCGTAGATGAATTGCAGGTTCGCGATAAACGTTTCCTGCAAATACCGGAGTTCCTTTTCCCCGGCCTGATGGTCGGAATAGAAGATTGGATACGTGAGCTTGACCTCCTGGAACGCCGTGGACGGAACCTGAACCGGCAGTCCTCGTTCAATATAGTGAAAGCCCTTTAGGGTGTCGAGATTGAGTCCCTGGGTCTTGTCGGTTGCGAACGAATTACCCCGCTTGTTTCGGTCGTGGTAGAATATTACATCCCAGCGCGCCGTGATGCGCCGCTCCCATTGGCCGGTTTCGGGATTATAGCGAATATCGCCGGCGTATTTGGATTCAGGTCGGGTGGGCGCAGTTTTATTCAGGCGATCCACGTCCCAGGCGACCAGGGCTTTGATCTTGAAAAAGGGCTCTTTGAAGAGACGCGAAATGATGGCGCGCTCGCGCCTCAACCAAGTGGAGTCATCCAGGGTGAATGGGCCCAATCCGAACGTGGCGGTGAGCTCACCCATTTCCCGTTCAAACTCCTTCCCCAGTTTGATCCGGAATTGCAGGTGTTTGATTTCATCGATGACCAGCTTTTTGTGATAACCGATCAGCAGCTGGTTGAAGGACTGGGCGAAATTAAAGACGACGTCATTGTCTCCCCGATAATCTTTGCCTGTAAACCCATCAATAATGGGAATCTTTCCGTGGTAAGCCGTGACATTAAAGGCCTCCATCGTGACCACCTCGTCACCCGCCGAGTCTTGCGCCCTGATCGTCGAAGCTACACCCATCAGCGTCAGCCAAACGACGACGTTGGCGAGTTTCCTGCTCGGCGTGGGCATTGATTACAGGAGATCGGCGCGGGACCTCATTACTATTGCCCGTGAATTGATTCGGTTCACCTCGACCGGAAGATCTCGCTGGCGAGGGCCTCGACCATGAGGGTGCGGAGACCGTAATCGTCCTTCTTCACCGCCTGAAAGATGTCCTCGATCACGAACTCATCGACAGGCTCCATG
>CAYVDZ010000416.1:0-5423 GCA_964450575.1 uncultured Opitutus sp. | reverse complement strand
ACGAGTGGAATCAGCGGGATGTCCACGGTCAGGCCGAGCTGATGCTCAACGACATGACGGACAACGCCGGCGAAGTCTTTCTCGGTCTCAGCATGGGTTGCGCCCGTTGTCATGACCACAAATTCGATCCCATTTTGCAGAAGGATTATTTCAGTCTGCGCGCCTTCTTCGAACCAGTCCTGTGGCGAACGGATCTGAAACTCGCGACCGCAGCCGAAGCCGCGCAACACGCGAAGAAACTTCGGGCGTGGCAGACGGCGACCGCCGACATCCGCGCGGAGATGGACGCGATCACGAATCCGGAGCTCGAGCAGCTGGTGAAGCGCGCTTACGACCGCTTCTCCGAAGAGATCCGCGCGATGCTCGACCAGTCGTACGCGGAGCGCGCGCCGCATGAACGCATCCTCGCCGCGATCGCGAATCGACAAATTGAATACGAATACGAACGGTTCGATCCGCTGAAGGCGTTGAAGACGCCGGAAGCCAAGGCGCGCCACCGCGAGTTGGAAGCGAAGCTGAAATCATTTGAGCACTTGAAGCCCGCGCCGTTGCTGGAGGCTTTCGTCGCCACGGACGCCGGACCGACCGCCCCGGTCACGCGCATGAAATCACGCAAGGGCGACGTGGAGGTCGCACCTGGTTTCCTCAGCTTACTCGATCCAAATGCGCCGGTCATCACGCCGCAGCCCGAGTCCACCGGCCGCCGCACTGCGCTCGCCCACTGGATTACGCAGCCCGACAATCCGCTCTCGACCCGCGTGATCGTGAATCGCGTTTGGCAATATCATTTCGGCCGCGGCCTCGCGGGCGTTCCCAATGATTTCGGCCGTCTCGGCGAAGCGCCCACGCATCCCGAATTGCTCGATTGGTTAACGCGTCGTTTTGTCGCCGGCGGCTGGAGCATGAAAGCGTTACACCGGGACATGCTGCTGTCCGCCACCTACCAGCAGACGGCCCGGCACACATCCGAGCACGCCGCGCTGGTCGATCCCGACAATAAATACCTCTGGCGTTACAGCCCACGTCGGCTCGATGCCGAACAGGCGCGCGATGCGATCCTCGCGGCCACGGGCGAACTCGAACTCACCGAAGGCGGCCCCTCCCAAGAGGCCAACACCTCAGCCCGCCGCTCGATCTACACGATTAAGAAGCGCAACAATCAGAACGAAATCCTGCGCAGTCTCGATGCGCCCGCGGGGTTCTCGAGCATCGCCGAACGTCAGCGCACCGCGACGCCCTTGCAGTCGCTGCTCTTCCTGAACGGCGAATGGACCATCGCTCGCGCGCGTCAGCTTGCGAGCGCCGCACCCACGCTCGACAACACCTGGCACGCGACGCTCGGCCGCCCACCTGAACCGGAGGAACGGCAACTCGCCGAAGCGTTCATCGCCCAACGCATCGCGAGCGACAAGCCACTGCCTGATGCGCCCGCGCTCCCGCTCGAAGCCTCCGATGTGGGCGTGTTTCACGAGAACACGCCGCAGGAACGCCTGCTCGCGCGCGCTGCTCCGCGTGAAGGGGATGACTTCACGGTCGAGGCGATCATCACGGTCGAAAGCGTCGATGCCGGCGTCTCCGTACGCACGATCGCCTCACGCTGGAACGGCGACAAGAACGCGATCGAATCGCACGGCTGGAGCGTCGGCGTCACTGGCGCGAAGTCGGCCTTCAAGCCGCGGAACGTAATCGTCCAACTCGTCGGCGAGGATGAGAACATGAACACGACCTACGAGGTTCTCGCCTCGGGGCTCCACCTTGATTTGCAACGCCCGTACCACGTTGTGGCCACCGTTTCCTGCACAGATCACACCGCCACGTTCATCGTCCGCGATCTGAGCGATCCCAATGCCCCGGCGCGCACCGCCACCGTCAAACACGGCGTCGTCGGCAAGCTCGGGATCGGTCAGGGCCAGCCGGTGATCGGCGGCCTCTCGCGCCGCTCGCCGCACCAGTTTGACGGACGGATTGAAGCGGTTCGGATTTATTCCGGAGCGCCCACCGTTGCACCCGAGGCGTTAGCCTCGAACCCACGCGACTGGTCGGCCTTTGGACTTATCTGGCGCGCGGCGGAAACCCTGCCGGAATCCTTCAGCTGGGCCGGCGGCACGAACAACGCTGAAAGCCGCGACCCTCGCGTCCGCGCACTGGCCGATCTCGGACATGTGCTGCTGAACTCCAACGAGTTTATCACCCTACACTGAACCTCTGGCCAATGCCGGATTCGAAGGATCGAGTCTCGCGGGCTTGAATCTTAAATTTCCCGACCCAACCGACCCATGCCCTGCCACAATTACACCCCCGTCACCTCGCGTCGTGATTTTCTGCGCACGGCTGGCTGTGGCTTCGGGGCCGTCGCCTTATCGGCCATGCTCGGGCAACCGATGTTCGGGGCGAGCAGCGCGCTTCCAACCGGAGCAAAGCGGCTCCCGGCGCGAGCCGGCCGGGCGAAGAATGTCATCTTCCTCTTCATGGAGGGCGGTCCCAGTCATCTGGATACATTTGACTACAAGCCGCTGTTGAACGAACTGCACGGCCAGAAGCTGCCTGCCAGTTTTAAGGAGCCGGTGCTCGCGATGGGCGAGGCGGGCAATCCGATCCTCGGCTCAAAGCGCGCGTGGAAACAGCACGGCAAAAGCGGACTCTGGATCTCGGATTGGTTCCCGCAGGTGGCGACGCACGCCGACGACCTCGCAGTGATCAAGTCGTGCGTCTCCGATGGCATCAACCATGCCGGCGGCGTCTGCCAGATGAACACGGGCTCGGTCTTTGGCGGGCGTCCGTCGCTCGGCGCGTGGGTCTCGTACGGGATCGGCACCGAGAACCGGAATCTGCCGGGCTTTGTCGTGATCAAGGACAGCGAAAAGGAAGTGATCAACGGCACTCGCAACTGGGGCACCGGCTTCATGCCCGCCGTGCACCAAGGCGTGGAGTTCAGCCCCAACGGCGTGCCGATCCGAAATCTGGATACGCCGAAGGGCATGACCGCGACGCGGCAGCGCGACAAGCTGGACCTGCTCGCCACACTCAACCAGCGCCATGCGGCGACGCGCACGGACAACACCGAATTGGAGGCGCGCATCCGCAGTTATGAACTCGCGTATCAGATGCAATCCGAGGCGCCCGGCGCAGTGGATCTAAGCAAGGAAACCGAAGCCACCAAAACGCTCTATGGCGTGGACGAGAAGGAGACGGCGGTGTTCGGCCGCAATTGTCTGCTCGCCCGTCGCCTCGTCGAAAACGGGGTGCGCTTTGTGCAATTGTATAGTGGCGCCGGCAGCGGCTGGGACAGCCACTCGAATCTTGAGACGAGTCACTCGAAGCTCTGCCACTCCGTGGACAAGCCGATTGCCGGATTGCTCGCCGATTTGAAGGCGCGTGGTTTGCTCGATGAGACCCTGGTGATCTGGGGCGGCGAATTTGGGCGCACGCCGATGAGCGAGCAGAATGGCGGGCGCGATCATAACCCCACCGGGTTTACCATGTGGATGGCGGGCGGTGGTGTCCGCGGCGGCCAGAGCATCGGGTCAACCGATGACCTCGGACTCTACGCCGTGCAGGACAAGTTGCACGTGCACGATCTCCACGCGACGATCCTGCATCTACTCGGGATGGATCACACCAAGGTGATCTATCCGCACCAAGGCCGGCCGGAGCGCATCGATCAGAACGAAGGCCGCGCCTACACCAAAATCACCGCCTGAGCGCCCGAAGTGAGACAGACATTCCTGTCTGTTCCTCCGAAAAGGTTTCCCACTGACTTACAGGCAGGAATGCCTGTATCACTTCACTGAGCCGTTCACTATAACGATTGCAGTGCCCGCTCATTGAACCCTGGCTCAACGGCGCGCAGAGGGCTGCAGGGCAGGCCCCGAAGTGAGACAGACATTCCTGTCTGTTCCTCCGAAAAGGTTTCCCACTGACTTACAGGCAGGAATGCCTGTATCACTTCACTGAGCCGTTCTCTATAAACTACCGCAGCGCCCGGTCGTTCAACCGCTCCACTTCATTGGTGAGCTGCAGGATGATCTCGATCCCCGCCAGGTTCACCCCGCAGCGGGCGTGCAGGTACTCGATCTGGCGTAACGTGCGGATGGCCTCGACATCGAAAAAATATCCACCGTATTCCGGATCGGTCCACGGTTGGACCAAACCGTTTTTACAGCAGACAAGGACAAGATGCCGCGGCAACCCGGTCAGCCGGGCGGCAATATCAATGGAGTACACTTCATCCGGATCGGGCGTATAAGGCTGGAGGGCGGAGACGTGGATCTCAGTTTGAGTGATCATGCGTGAATTCCGTTGGAGTCGCCTGGACCGAAATGCGCGCGGCGGTGCGGCATTCGCTCAGCGATATTTTTCGATGAACTGACGGAGGGATGCGGCCGGAAGAGCCCCGGCCTGGCGGGCGACTTCGTGGCCGCCTTTGAAAACGACGAAGAGCGGAATCGAAGTCACCCGATGACTCTGGGCGAGACCGGGTTGATCTTCCGTATTGAGTTTCGCGACCAGCCAGCGGCCCGCGCCTTCAGCTGCGACCTTGGCGACATCCGGCGCCACCATCTTACAGGGACCGCACCAAGGCGCCCAGAAATCCACCAACACAGGCAACCGGCTGCGACTCGTTAGGGCGGTGAACGTCGTGTCGTCCTTGATTGTAACGGGTTCACCGACGGCAGGCAGTGCGGTCGAACACTTGGCACAGCGGGGACGTTGATCGAGTCGCTCATAGGCGAGCCGGTTCGGTTGCCCACAGTTGGGGCAATCGACGATTAGGCCGCGTTCATCGGATTCAATGCTACTCATGGTGAAGGTGATCAAACGTGAAGCAGGTTAACCTGAAATGCCAAATCGCGCACTGGGGTCTCGCAACCCCCACCGGCAAGAGATCGAGTCCCGCTCTCGGCGGGCCGGGTCCCCGCTCCGGCGGGGGAAAGCCGCGGAGGCCGCCCCCCAATCGCGGCGGCGTTGAAGAATGTCCGCTCATCCCGCCTCCTTTTCCCGGGGATTAAAACGCGACCCGTGAGCAAGCTTTTCCCATAGTTCACGTTCGGCCGGGGACACCGTGGTCGGCACTTCCACCTGAGCCACAACATACAAGTCGCCCCGCTCGCCGCCCGTGCCTCGTGGAAGCCCCTGATGGCTGACCCGCAATTGACGCCCTTGAGTGGTGCCGGGCGGAATTTTCAGTTTCACGCTGCCGGACAACGTCGGCACCACCAACTGAGCCCCGAGCACTGCCTCCCAAGGAGCGAGTTCGAGGGTGTAAAAGAGATCAGCACCCCGCACCTCGAAGTCCGGATGCGCCGCCAGTCGCACGCGTAGAAAGAGATCACCCGACTCGGCACCACCGCTGCCCTGACCGCCTTTTCCCGGGACGCGGATCCGTCGGCCTTCCTGGGCTCCGGGCGGGATCCGCACTGTGA
>CAYVDZ010000415.1:0-5431 GCA_964450575.1 uncultured Opitutus sp. | reverse complement strand
ATATCAAACGTCTCGCCCGCCCGCCTCGCCTTATCCTACTGGAGAATCACGGACTCATTGCACTCGGGCCGACGCCCGAGTCCGTGCTCGCCGCCACCTTGATGGCAACCAAGTCAGCCGAGATCTTCGTGGGCGCAGCAACCATCACCTCCGGCCTCCCCCGGTTTCTCACCGCCGCCCAGGTCGCACGCATCGCCGGCCGTCCCGACGAACACTACCGCCAAAAAGCCCTGGGTCTATAACTCGCGCCGTTCCGCATTCGCCCCGAGTCCCCGCTCCGCCACTTCCCTTTTTTCGATTTTCCACTTTTCTAGGTTCCCACTTTTCCACCCATGCCCTCCTACACCTACGTCAATTATCTCTGGGACGATGCCAAGGCCGGTTCGTTCGATCCGGCCGGCCGCCTCGTTTATCGCTCGAACCTTCTCGGCAGCGATCAGCGCATCACGAACACGGGCGGCGGTAACACGTCGTCCAAGATCATGGAAAAAGACCCGCTCAACGGTCAGCCGGTCGAGGTGCTGTGGGTCAAGGGTTCCGGCGGCGATCTGCGCACCAGCACGCGCGAGAATTTCTCGTCGTTGTATCAACAGAAGCTGATGGAGCTGCAGCAGCTCTACGCGTCCCGGGCGGACAAGGGTCTCAAGTCGAAGGCCGAGGACGACATGGTGGGGATGTTCACGCACACCACGTTTAATCTGAACCCACGGGCTTCGTCGATTGATACTCCGCTGCATAGCTTCATTCCGGCGAAGTTCGTCGATCATATGCACCCGAACGCGATCATCGCGATCGCGGCGTCGAAGAACTGCGAGCAGCTCACCAAGGAGATCTTCGGCGGCGGGATGGTCTATGTGCCGTGGATGCGTCCCGGCTTCGAGCTCGGCCTTGCGATGCAGGAAATCTGCCGGCAGCAGCCGACGGCGAAGTCGATCATGATGGGCCAGCATGGCTTCATCTCGTGGGACAATGACGGGAAGGCCTGCTATACGTACACGCTCGATTGTATCGAAAAAGCATCCGCGTATATTGAAAAGAAGTACGCGGAGAAGGGCGGCGACGCCACCGTCTTCGGCGGCCGGAAGTATGCCACGCTCGAGGAGACGAAGCGACGGGCAACGTTTGCGGCGATCCTGCCGTGGTTGCGCGGACAGGTCTCAAAGGAGCGGCGTTTCATCGGCACGATTCAGGACGACACGAAGATCCTCCGTTTCGTGAACTCGAACGATGCCGCCCGTCTGGCGGAGCTCGGTACATCGTGCCCCGATCATTTCCTTCGCACCAAGATCAAGCCGCTCTATATTGATTGGAATCCGCAAGCCGAAGACGGCGCGGCGCTAAAGACGAAACTTGCCGCCGGCATCGAGCAATATCGCAAGGACTACGCGGCGTATTATGCGAAGTGCCAACACGCCAACTCGCCGGCGATGCGCGACCCCAATCCGACCGTCGTGCTCATTCCCGGACTGGGCATGATCGCGTGGGGCAAGGACAAGTCGGAGTCCCGTGTCACCGCGGAATTCTACAACTGCGCGGTTGAAGTCATGCGGGGTGCAGAAGCGATCGATACCTATATTGCGCTGCCGCAGCAGGAGGCGTTTGATATTGAATACTGGCTGTTGGAAGAGGCGAAGTTGAAGCGTATGCCGGCCGAAAAGGAACTCGCCCGTCAGGTGATCGTGGTCATCGGGGCCGGGTCCGGCATCGGCAAGGAAACCGCGCACCGCCTCGTCAAGGAAGGCGCGCACCTTGTGTGCGTCGACATGAAGCTCGAGACGGCGCAAGCGACCGCCACCGAGATCACCGACAAACTGGGCCTTGGTATCGGGGTGGCGGGTACGGGCATTTCAAACTGCGGACCAGCCATTGGCCTCGCATGTAACATCACCGACCGGGCCAGCGTTCGCGCGATGCTGGATGAAGTCGCGCTTGCTTATGGTGGATTCGATTCCATCTGCGTGACCGCCGGCGTCTTCTGGCCAAGCGACACGTCGGGTCACATTCCGGACGACAAGTGGGCGTTTGTCTTCAACGTTAATGTCACGGGCAGCTATATTGTAGGCGACGAAGCCGCCAGGACGTGGAAGGAGCAGGGTCTCAAGGGCCAGCTCGTGCTGACCACCTCGGCCAACGCCGTTGTGGCGAAGAAGGGTAGTGTCGCTTATGATACATCGAAAGCCGCCGCGAATCACCTCGTGCGCGAACTCGCGATGGAGCTGGCGCCCCTCGTCCGCGTCAACGGTGTGGCCCCGGCCACCGTGGTGCAGGGCTCGGCGATGTTCCCGCGCGATCGCGTGATCGGCTCGCTCGCGAAGTATTCGATTCCCTATACAGACGATGAGGCCACCGAATCCCTCGTGCGGAAGCTGGCGCAGTTCTACGCAGACCGGACGCTGACCAAGGCGCCGATCACGCCGGCAGATCAGGCTGAGGCGTATTTCCTGCTCGTGTCGCAGCGTCTGAGCAAGACCACCGGCCAGGTCATTACCGTGGATGGTGGCTTGTACGAAGCGTTCCTGCGCTAAGTGAGTTGATCGCCGGATATCGGCATGAAGCTTAAAAGCGCAGTTGGACCCACAGATTGCACAGATAGACTCTAATCATGCGTTCCTCACTTCACGACGTTTTGAAGAGCAGTGCCAGGGAGCATGCGGCGCTTCGGTATGATGAATCCTGGCTGACAGCGGCAAATCGCTTCGCGCTCAGCAAATCTCCACCCGAATTACGCGGACTTCTTTCACTGCGTGATCCACCCAATAGGTGAGGACGATCCGCTCACGCACGCGAATGGCATATTTCCGTCCCGATGCTCCCGTCTCGACCAAATCGGGTTCAGCGAAGGGTTCATGCGCCAAGCGATCCAGCTCAACGAGAATTTCCTGCCGCAATTTTTTCGCGCTGCCCATAACGACATGCGCTGCTGCCGCGGTCAGGACATAGTCGTAGTTATTCACAGGCCGGCCTGATCCATTTCGCTGGACAGTCGCCGGAGGTCGGCGCCGGTGATCCGATCGCCTTGCTCAAGCTGCGCGCGTTCGGCGTCGAGGGCCGCTGCATAGCTGGCTTCGCTACGCCGCGCAAGGTGTCGGGCAAACGCGGCGAGATGGACAATCTCCGCGGGTGGAAGCTTGGCCATTTCAGCTTTGATTTCGGCGACAGACATGCAGTCACGCTACGTGCGGTCGGGTTAAAAACAAACGGATTTTCCCGTCTATTTGCGGTCCGGGCAAAGCGGATGGTCGATGGCTTTTGCTTTAGTTATTACGAAACCGGCGCGAGCGTTGTCGACCAGAGTTTTTCCCCGGCTGTGTTATGATGCGTGACGGTGAGGGCCCGAGTGGCGCCATCGAGATGGACGGCCCCGAAAAACTGCAGTCCGGCAGCGGGGCCGCCGCCACCCTTGAAGCCCGGTTGCACGCTCGTGAAGCGGACTTCGGGTCCAAAGGTGCGATCCAGCGTATTAGGCCCGAAGGTGCCGGCGTGCAGCGGGCCGCTGACAAATTCCCAGAAGGGATCGAAGTCCTGAAACTGCGCGCGATCCGGTGAGTAGTGATGTGACGCCGCATAGTGGACGTCGGCGGTGATCCAGACGAGATTGCGCACACGCTCGCGTTGGAGCGTCCGCAGGAGATCGGCGATTTCCAGTTCGCGGCCGAGCGGGATGCCATCGTTGGCGTTGGCGACGCCTTCGAAATGTTGCGGACCATCACGGACGATCAGTCCCAACGGCATGTCGCTGCAGATGATTTTCCACGTGGCGCGCGAGGCCAGGAGGCGGCGTTTGAGGGCGTCGATTTGCTCACGTCCCAGAAAGGCGGTGTCCGCGCCGACGACGGGTTGCACGTTGGCCGAATTCGCGGCGCGGTAGGTGCGCATATCGAGAAAAAATAACTCGAGATCGGGACCGTAGTTGAGCACCCGATAAATCGTGTCGGTCGTTTGTCCGCGAATCGGAAGACAGTCGAAAAACGCCTGGCGGGCGCGGGCTGCGAGCGTATCGACGTTCTTTTCTGTATAACGCGCGTCGTCGAGAATCTCGCCGGGATACCAGTTGTTTACCACCTCGTGGTCGTCCCACTGCGCAAGGATCGGGACCTCGGCGGCGAAGCGACGCACATTGTCGTCGAGCATATTATATAAATGGGCGCCGCGAAACTCTGCGAGAGTTTCGGCCACCTTCTGTTTGCCCGGAGCGATTTGATTGCGCCAGACCGTGCCGTCGGCGAGGGGAACTTCGGCGAGGAGCGGGTTGTCGGCGTAAATCGTGTCGCCGCTATGCACGAAAAAATCCGGTTGCAGGCGGCGCATGGCGTCGTAGGTGCGCATGCCGCCGCGCGCGGGATCGATTCCCCAGCCCTGGCCGGCGGTATCGCCGGACCAGACGAACCGCACGTCACGGGGGCCGGCTGGCACGGTGCGGAATGATCCCACCAGCGGTTCCGACAACACCCGGCGGTCGGCGAGGTCCTCGAATCGCACGCGGTAAAAGCAGCGCTCACCGGCCGGCAAGGAGGGCAAAGCGAGTTTCGCCATGAAGTCGGTTTCGGCGCGGGCGACCGGGCCTTGAAACGTCTGCGCGTTGCGGAAGGAATCGCTCGTGGCGACGTCCACGAGCAGGCGGGCCGGACGATCGCAGCGACTCCAGATCACGGCGCCCTGCGGGGTGATATCGCCGGAGGAAATGCCATGGGGAAGCTTGGGGCGGGCGCTCTCGGCCGTGACAACTGCCGGTGCGCCGTTGCGCGGGGACCAGCAGCCCGCGCTCAGGCCCGCGGCGGAGCCGAGCAGCAGGCGATTGAAGTGACGGCGGGAGAAAGTCGGTCGCGGCATGGCGGGTGGGAGTTCACCCCGGAAAGGCGCGCAGATCAATGTCGGGCGTGAATTTTCGGGGTCACGCGCGTGTTTTGTTAGTTGGTCCGCGGTTCGCGTTAGGCCAGTGGAAGTGGCCTTCGGGCAAGACTGGCTGGCCGTGGTGGGTTCGATTTTCAATCCTGAGGGCAACTAACAAAACACGCCGTGACCCCATCAAACCCGGTCCCTCACCGCTCCCCGACCGGCGCAGGATCTCTACGATCTGCTCCGGTGTAGGTCGTTTCCCTTTACCTTTGGGCATCTGGTTCCTTTTACTTGGTTGCCCATTCTCCTATTAGCGATGGCTCAGTTTGCGTGAGTCAGGTCAGCGCGCCGTGAGGTGAGGAAACTGATGCGACCGCTGCAAGATTTCCTCATATTCAAAAAATAGTGGGATCGAAACCACGAGGTGAAATTTATTCGATGGACGGTGGTATTGCCCACGATACCGGGATGCACATCGTTTTGGACACCTGCATTCTCTACTCCGCTCTGCGGTCTCCCGTTGCCGGGCGACCCCCTCAAAGATCCCGGCGTGCGGAACGACCGCACCGGGCTCCTCGACGGGACGCGCGATGGA
>CAYVDZ010000414.1:2616-5433 GCA_964450575.1 uncultured Opitutus sp. | reverse complement strand
GAGGGAGGCGGGGGCGATGGTGGATGTGAGCGGGCTTTATTTTATATGAAATAACGAGAGGACGAGGATTTAGTGCCATGGACAGGTGCGGTCACCGGCCGGGGTGGCCCGGTAGTGCGCCTTTCCAGCCTCCGCGCCACTGATCCATCAATTTCGCGACCAGCGCTGCTTGATCCGGATGCCCGGAAAGATTGGTGTTTTCCTGCGGGTCGGTTTGGTGGTCATAAAGTTCGATCGCGTCGACCTTGCTATGATCATCGCGCTTCACCCACACGGTGAACCGATGTTGTTCCGTGCGCATCGAGTAACCCATCAGCGCTCCGCCGCCGGATCGTGAGACGTTGCGTGGATACTGGCTGAAGGCGGCGGATTTCCAGGCGCGTTTCGGATCATCGAGCAGCGGCTTGAAGCTGATGCCTTCGAGGTGGGACGGGAGCGAGAGGCCGGCGAGGTCGGCCAGTGTCGGATAGATATCCACAAATTCCACGATGCCGTTGGTGCGTACCCCGGCATGCTTCATCCCGGGGACGGAGAGGAGCAGCGGAACATTGGTGTCGTTCTCGGCGTTGCTGTGTTTGCACCAGGCATCGTGCTCTCCGAGTTTCCAGCCGTGATCACCCCAGAGAATAATTATGGTGTTCTCGCGCAGACCAAGGCGGTCGAGTTCGTCGAGTAGTTTGCCCACTTGGGCGTCGACGTAACTGATCGAAGCATAATAGCCATGCTTGAGCTGGCGCGCCAGGTCATCGGGAATCGAGTTCTCGGGAATGCCGTGATAGTTGCGTAATTCGCCGCCGGGGAGAATTGCATAGTCGGGAGCGTCTTTCGGGCGGAATTTATTCGGCGCGAGCTCGATCGTGGCGGGGTCGTAGAGGTCCCAATATTTCTTCGGGGCCACGAAGGGCAGATGTGGCTTCACAAAACCCACCGCGAGAAAGAAAGGCTCCGTTTTCTTGCTTAAGCTTTGCAGCGTGGTGACGGCGAGCTCGGCCACCTTGCCGTCCTGATAAAAGCTATCCGGCACATCTGCGCTCTCGAAGGCGGGACCGCGAATATTCCGCTGGTTGGCAAGGGCCTTCGCGGCTTTCCCTTGGGCCTTCCCCTTGCCTTTCGTCGCGCTGGCAGCTGAGGGCGCGTTGGCAGTGTCCGGGTCGACGCCATAGCGACGGGCATTGAGCTTCACGTTTTCCGGGAGGGCATAACTTTCGGCCCGCGGCGTGCTCCACGGAACGGACCACGAGGGTGCGTCGTCGAAGCCGCCGTGATAAATCTTGCCCATGCCTTGGACGAAGTAGCCATTGTTTTTAAAATGCTGACCGAGGGTCACAACATTCGGCAGCGCGACGCGGAAGTGGGTCTCCAGATCCCATACTTTGTTCGTATCGGGACGCGTGCCGGTCATGAGGCTCGTGCGCGTGGGCGAGCAAACGGCCTGCTGACAGTACGCGCGGTTGAAGGTCATGCCCGTCTTTGCAATGCGATCAATATGCGGACTTTTGATATAGTTCGCTCCATACGCGCCGAGTTCAGGGCGGAGGTCATCGACCGCAATAAAGAGGATGTTGGGCTTGTCGGCGGCGTGGGCAAGCCCGGCACCGAGCAAGCTAAGTAAGAGGCGAAACGAGGTGTTCATGAAAGTGAAGGAGAGTAGGGAGAACATTGGGGCGTTTGTCGGTACGGATCGGCACAATTTTTTATCTCCCCTTACCCCGGACTTTTCCCCGTCCTCTGAGCGTGCCGTCCGGTGGGATCGCCGGTGCCGGGAATGCCGGCAGCGCGGTCACTCTGATTCGCGCGCCGGTGCCGCCTTCACGCGCGCGATTACATCTGCAAACGGTACCTGTGCCGCGAGGCCAAACTGAGGGTGCCGGGTGAGCTTGGCGGCCATGAGGGCCGGCGAGTTGATCCCGCAGAGAAAGCGCGCCACTTGCCGCGCCGCCCCGAGTGCTCGCGGGTGCTGCGTCCTGAGCTCCGCCAGTTCGTCTTCCGGATATACCCATTCCGCCACCTCGCGCTCCAGTCGCACCGGCGGATTGCCATCGCAGCGACCGCAGTGGCCGCAGGCACGTCCGAGGTCCTCGCCGAAGTACCCAATCAATCCGCGCACGAGACAGCCCTCGGCGGCGAGTAAATCGACCACGCCACGAACGCGGCCAATATCACTGCTTTCCCGCGCCGCAAAACGTCGCCGCAATTCCCGCCATACCTCCGCGAGATCGTCTGGCACGCGAACCACGCGGTAGCCCTGGCGCACCCCGGTGACCTGCAGTTCGAGATCACCTTTTTCCTCAAGATAAGTCAGGGCCTTGACGACCCGATCCCGCTCACCGCCCAGTGCGGACACGGCTTCGGCGAGGACGACCGAGTTCCAGATCCGGCCGACTTTCGCGAGCCCGAAGAGCTGCTCGAGAAACGCCCGTCGGTCCGCGTCGAATCGCGCCAGGATGGCTTCCACCGGTCGCTGAAATTTCCATTGATAGGTTGTATAAAACGGCGCCGTCGCCTCGATCAGCCCATCGAGTTCAAGGTAAGTCAGCGCGGTCGAGACGACCAGTTGGCGGATGTCGTGCCTGGCCGATAATTCATACGTCGATATATCAAACGTGTCACCTTCCGCTCGCCCGGCGAACAGTCCTTTCAGCAGGTCGCGCAAGGCCTCGGGTGTCGGTGTATCGCCGTACGTGAAATTCTCGAGGACCGTGAGGTCTTCCGCGGTCGCGAGGGTTTCACAGTGCGAGGGCGCGCCATCGCGCCCGGCCCGGCCGATTTCCTGCGCGTAGTTTTCCAGGCTCTTCGGCAGATTATAGTGATAGACGG
>CAYVDZ010000414.1:0-2606 GCA_964450575.1 uncultured Opitutus sp. | reverse complement strand
CATTCCGAACGCGATCGTTGCCACCACCACGCGATCGTCCGCGGCCATGAACCGATTCTGCGCCGCCTCGCGCAGCTCGGCCGTCATTCCGGCATGATATGCTTCGGCGGAAAACCCGGCTTCGGCCAGCGCGGTGGCCACTGTCTCAGCCGTCCTTTGCAGCGTTACATATACAATTGTGGGGCCAACCGGTCGCGACCTGAGTCCGTCGATTAAATCACGCAACCGCTGCCGCGGAGTGCACGCAACGGCCCGCAGATATAGATTAGGCCGGTAAAACCCGGTGTGGACATGCGCTTCCGGCGCGATGGCGAACTCCCGGCAGATGTCCTTCGCCACGGTCGGGGTGGCAGTTGCGGTCAAGGCGAGCACGCGACCTACTTTCAGCTCCCGCGCGTAGCGCGCGAGTTTCAGATAATCAGGCCGAAAGTTGTGGCCCCATTCCGAGATGCAGTGCGCCTCGTCGATCACGAGCAAATCGATCGTCAGCGATTTCAACTTCGCGAGAAACCGTTCATTCGAGAAACGCTCGGGTGCGACGTAGAGCAGCTTCAGGTGACCCTCTCGCAGGGCGTTCTGAATGTCTTCAAACGCTTCGCGGCTCACGCTCGAATCCAAGCGCGCCGCCTTCACGCCGCGCGCCTGCAGAAAGTCCACCTGATCCTTCATCAATGCGATCAGCGGCGACACCACCACCGTGAGCCCTTTCAAGAGTAACGCGGGGAGTTGATAGCACAGGCTCTTGCCGCTCCCCGTCGGAAACACCGCCAGAGCCGAATTTCCAGCGAGCAACTGCGCAATGATCGCCTCTTGTCCGGCCCGGAAATTTTGAAAACCAAACGTCTCCCGCAAAAGGGTGGTGGCAGTGGCGGGCGCAGTTTTCATTTCGGATCGGTAAGGCCTAAACGTGCGGCGGGCGCGCGAGGCGTCAATGGCCGCAACGGCCCAACTTCAGCCGCATTTTAGGGTACCGGTGAAATCCTGCGCAACCCACCCTTTGTCAGGGCGAGAGCTGGACCAAACCGAGGGATGAGGGCGTGGCAATCCGTCCGCTCAGATGGGCGCTAGGACGACGGGCCCAGCGGTTTCCTCCCTGGGCACGACGCGCACTGGACGCAAAACCTTCCAGCGTCGCGCAATCGATGATCGCATTTTCCGAATTATTGGTTCTCGTTTGCATCACCCCTATGAAGCTTACCCTTACATTTCTTCTTCTCGCTCTCGCCTCGGCGGAGGCTCAGGCCGCGGATGGATTCGTCTCGTTGTTCAACGGGAAGGATCTGACCCATTGGACGGTTCCTGCCGGTGACAACGGACACTGGAAGATTCTGAATGGTGTCATCGACTACGACGCACGCAGTGAGGCCACCGGCGACAAGAACCTCTGGAGCCAAAAAGAATATAAGGATTTCGTCCTTAAAATTGATTGGAAGATCAAGGAGACGACCGGACTCTATAATGTCCCGACTGTGCTGCCCGATGGCACGCATAAGCAAGGCCCGGACGGCAAGGACATCGTGACGCCCACGCCGAATGCGGATTCGGGAATTTATTTGCGTGGGACATCCAAGGCGCAGCTCAACATCTGGTGCTGGCCGATTGGTTCCGGCGAAGTCTATGGCTACCGGATGGACAAGAAGATGCCCCCGGAAGTGCGAGCGGGCGTCACGCCCAAGATGAGAGCCGACAAGCCGGTGGGGGAATGGAATACCTTCGAAATCACGATGAAGGGCGACCGCCTAACGGTGGTGCTCAACGGCAAGACCGTGATTCAAAACGCCCAGCTTCCCGGCGTCCCCGAAAAGGGTCGACTGGCTTTGCAGCATCATGGCGGCTTTAAAGACGGTAAATACTCTCCGGCTTCGAGCTTGGTGCAGTTTCGCAATATAAGTATTAAGGAGCTGTAACTTGGAGGTGGCGGGCCAAACCGCCTTATCCGACCGGATTAACTCGCTTTGCCCGATCGATGGCGGCCTGCGCCGCGAGGGTCGCCTTGCGGTCGGAAACGAGCACGCCTCCCCAAATGCGGAGGCGCTCGAGTCCGAACAGACATAAGCCCACGGCGGCGACGGCGAGCACCATGCCGCCGATTCCAAGGGCGGCGCGCTCGTTATAACACGTCCATCCGAACTGGCCGACGCAGAGGACTGCGACCACGAGAAGGGTGGGCTTCCGTCCGATGAGATCGACGACCAAGGCTCCGAGCGGTGCCCCGAGGGCGACGACGGGAGCGGCGGCCAGCCAGTTCTCGAAGACTCCCGGTTGCACGCCCGTAGAGAAATATTTCACTGTGATTCCCAGGACGGAGGTGAAGGCCATGATCACGACCGAAGTGGGGATCGCGATTTTCAGGTCAGCCCGGCAGAGGAGCACCAGAGTGGCATAAAGCACCATGTCGATACCGACACCCGTGACGGCCGCAACACAGGCTCCGGCGAGCCCGCCGATCCACAATCCAACGCGGAAGTCCCAACGTTCGTCGAATTCCGTCATCCCGACGTGCGAGGCAATTTCGCCAATCCGGTAGAGGTGTAACACGCCGAAACTCGCCCACACGACGGCGAACACGAGCTTGATCCAGAGCTCGGGAATATAAGGAGCCACGT
>CAYVDZ010000413.1:3457-5433 GCA_964450575.1 uncultured Opitutus sp. | reverse complement strand
CTGATAAAGCTTCGCCTTCTTTTCGTCCGGCATGCACGATCCCAGCGGGTTGGAGAAGCTTGGCATGACCATGACGGCCTTCACCTCGTTGTGGGCGAGTGCGTCCCGGGTTTCCTTCAGGCAAATGCCGGTGCGTGGATCGGTCGGTACTTCCAGTGCTTTGAGTCCGAGGCTTTGGATGGTTTCGAGGAACCCAAAATAAGCCGGAGTCTCGATTGCGACGGTATCGCCTGGTTTGGTCACGGCGCGCAGGGCGAGGTTGATCGCTTCGGTGCATCCGATGGTGATGACGAGTTCGTCATGGGGGAGCGGGCAGCCGGCTTGCAGGTATCTCCGGGCGATTTCGCGAGCCAGCGGATCATAGGCCCAGCTCATGCCATAACGGCCGAGCAAAGCCGGGTCGTCGCGACCGACTGCCGCGAGAATCCGGGCGAGTTTCTTGGTCGGGAACAGGCTGTGATGCGGGCACGCGGCACCAAACGGAATATAGCTCGGATCGCTGGCGAGCGTGAGCATTTCAGCAGTGAGATCGTTGACGCCGACGTAGCTCGCCTTGGCCATCGGGCGTGCCATCCGTGGCTCCGGTACATCCAAGGGGAGGCGGGGGCGGACGTAGTAGCCGGACTGGGGCCGGGCCTCCACCCAGCCACGGTTTTCCAGGAGTGTATAGGCCTGCAGCACCGTCGAAATACTCACCACCCGCTGCAGCGACATCCGCCGGACGGAAGGCAGGCGGTGGCCGGGACGGAGCGTGCCTTGCTCGATCAACTGTTCGAGAGAACGTGCCAGCTCAACATAGAGAGTGGCGGGCGCGGGGGCGGTGAGCGTTTTGATCATGGGAGCGGAAGAACAGTTACTCAATATTAGGCTAAACTGGGTTCGACGGGCAGGATTAGCGGCGGGAGTTTGCGACCGGTACAGTTGGAGGAAATGTGTAGTGTGACCATGACAATTTGCTTCTCCCAAGTTGGCGGTCGTCAAATCCCGCCCTTTGCAGCGGGGATGTCGTAGCGAATTGCGCGCGCCGAAGGCACGCCGCCTCGACTGCCGTTCTGCGGAAGGTCGTGAAAAACTGTTTAATCTGGCCCCGCCGGCAGGGAGCGCGGATCCGGAGAAGCCGGACGCGTGGGATCGAAGGCGGCTCTTGGTGACAAGCCATTTAGCGCCGAAACGACCGCTGCAGTTGGCGTTTAATGGCATGCTGGCAGCCGGGGGCAGGGGAAACGGTCGCGCGTCGGACAGGATCCACGCAGAATGTGGGCTTGAACTTCAGCGATGCCATTGTCAGACGGGTTTCTGCTGGCGCGTCCGGTCCGGCCTACGAATTACTTGAGCGGGCGCGCAAGCCGTTCCGTTCACCCTGCACGATCAATTCAGCATGCGACAAATCCGAGCCGTACTCATCGAAGACGAAACCATGTTTCGTCAGCTGATACTATTGACGCTCGGCAAGGTGCAGGATCTCCAAATCGTCGGGGAGTTTGGCTTGGGTAAACCGGGCTTGGAGTTTTGTTTGCGCGAGAAGCCGGATCTGCTGGTGGTGGATTTGATGTTGCCCGACATGAATGGAATCGAGATTGCGCGTGAAGTGCGCCGCGCCGTGCCGGAGATGAAAATTTTAGTGATTACGGCCCATCCCAGTGAGCGGCTCCCTGCGGATCTAATGGCCCTGGGCGTGAACGGCTACGTGGATAAAACGGAACCGATCGAATACGTTCTCAGCGCGGTTGAGACGGTGCGGAGTGGCGGCATGTTTTTCGCCAGCCGCGTACGGGCCAAGGGTGGCAGTGCGGCAAGCCTGGCCAGTCCGCGGGCTCCGTTGCCCGCGCCCTTGACCGAGCGCGAACTGGAGATCGCGCGCCTCGTCGCCGCCGGGCAGATGTCCAAGGAAATTGCGTCCCAGTTGAATCTGAGCGTTCGCACCGTCGAGAAACATCGAGCGAACATTATGGAAAAGGTCGGGGTGCGCGAAGTGG
>CAYVDZ010000413.1:0-3447 GCA_964450575.1 uncultured Opitutus sp. | reverse complement strand
GTGCTGAGCGCGGTGGAGACGGTGCGCGCGGGCGGAATGTTTTTTGCGAGTCGCGTGCGCGCCAAGGGCGGCGGCACGGGGATGCCGGGTGCGAAGCGTCCGCTCGATGTGCCGCTCACGGAGCGCGAGCAGGAAATCGCTCGCCTCGTGGCGGCGGGTCAGATGTCGAAGGAGATCGCCGCGAAGTTGAATCTGAGCGTGCGCACGGTGGAGAAACACCGCGCGAACATCATGGAAAAAGTCGGCGTGCGCGAAGTGGCGAGTCTCACCCGTTGGTGCATTCAAGCGGGGCTGGTCGATACCTGAGCGCCCCGCGGCTCGTCATTGGACGGCGGAGGCGGAGGGATCCGCGAGGAACTCCCGCAAGCGTCCGGCGATGTCCTCGAATAGGGCCGAAATCACCGTAAGTTCTCCCGTGGTGATGTCGGCATCGGGTTCGTCGGAAAAGCGCGCCTCCAAGCCGGCCATGTACCGCGATAGTTCGAGGGCTCCCATGAGCCGGGAGCTGCTCTTCATGCTATGCGCGCGGCGATGTCGGTCATGGCGGTCACCGGCGGTGAGCGCCTGAAATGAAACCGGAAAGTCCCTCAAAAACGTGCGCACGAGCGTGCGTACGTTGTCCTCGCCCAAAACGGAGGCCAGCTCCGCAACAGCGTTATTCGGAAATGCGCTCGTAGCCATATCTCAACCCGCGGGGAAGAAGCCGGTCGGTGCAAAATCAAAACAACATCGCGCCGCCTCATACGAATATTTCACCCGCCATGGGACATACGGCACCCCATTATTACGGCCAAAGGTCACGTGCGACCTGCCTCTAACACCTTCCGTCGGACAAATTCTCCCGGTTCGGTCGGGGAAGGTCCCTTCGCAACGCTTCAGCTCTGCACCCGTCGGCCTTGCGAAGGTTTGTGGCGTGCTTCGCTTGGGCCGGCCTAAGCGAACGCGGCCGCGGGTGGTCCCGTGCGGCCGCGGCGGGATGAAGGGTTTCGGTTTAGAAGGTGAGGTTGATCCCCGTGATCGCCCGGAAGCCGTACTGGGTGAAAGCCTCCGGGTTGTCCGTCCGGTTTTCACCCTGATAGGAAACCTGTGGCCGGGCGGTGGCATTTTCCACGTTGAGGAAGAGGCGGGTTTTCCGGCTCAGCTGCCAGCTCGCCTCGATATCGACCTGTTCGCGCGCGGCGAACCAGTCGTCAAACGTGTTGTCACGGTCCAATCCCTCGAGATACTCGGTGCGATAACGATAGCTGACCTGTGCACGGGCTTTGCCCTTCGTATATTCGATCGCGCTATAAATTATTCTGTCCGAGAAGCCATACGTCGGCAGCTTTTCCTGCAGGCGCCCGGGATATTTTCCATCGCTATCCGTGATCGTGGCGCTCAGCGCGACCGCGAGCCCGTCGAAGGGCTTGGGGAGGAAGTACAGCTTCTGTCGTGCAATCAGCTCAACTCCATAATTGATGGCCCCCAGCGCGTTATTCGGTCGCGTGATCCGGAAGGGCTTGGTGAGGCCTTCAATGTCGTCGAAGATCAATTCAGAGCCGCTGTTGTCGTTGTAATAAAAGCCCTTCATCTTTTTATAAAAAATGCCCGCCGAGTAGAGACCTCCGCGTTTGGTGTAGTATTCGATTTGCGCGTCAAGATTGTGCGATGTGGTGGGATTGAGATCCGGATTGCCGTCTGTGATGGTGTCATTCTGAAAGTCGATCGAGCGGCCGCGGAGCAGTGAGCCGAGTTCAGGCCGGGCGTAACTGCGATTGTAGCTCGAGCGGAAGATCAGGTTGGTCTTCAGCACGTGCCGCACGTGCAGGCCCGGGAGCCAGACCGTGTAGTCGCGCTGCCGGTCCACCGGTGCAAACGATGAAGGCGTGGCGCCGACCGCCGGTTTGAATTCAAAGGTGGTGGACTCGAACGCGTTCTTCTCGCCGCGCAGGCCGCCGATTACCGTGGTCTTGCCGACATTGACCGTGCCCATGATATACGCCGCGGTGGTGTCTTCCCGCGCCTTGAAGTCATTGATCTGGTTGTTCCGAAACATGTCGGCCGCCTGGACCGCAAAGAGATTCGGTTGCGGGGCTTTTCTCCTTTGATCGTGGTCTGAGTATACAGCGGCTTGAAGTAAAACGTGACGCCGTCGTTCAAGCGGAAATCAAACGCCCCATTGAGGCCATAGGCCGTTGAGGTGCGGCGGTTCGTCTGGGGAGCTCCATTGGTATGAAAATAGGTCAGCTCGCTCAAGCCAAGCGCCGGCTCGTTTTCGGGGCGAAGAACATTATAGTCTTTGTCGAGATTGTCATAGTCACGATTGGTCTCGTACATGGTGGCCGTGAGGCTCACGCCAAAATTCCTGGCCCCGCCCGCGATGCTGAAAATATCGCTGTAGGTGGCGCCGACGTTGTGCCCCCATTTGCCGCTGAGGTCGTAATAGGTCCCGCTGGCCGTCAGGCGGAGTTCCCGGCCATCACGCTGAAAGGCGGACCGCGAAATCACATTGATAATGCCGCCCACCGCGTCGCCATCGCGATCCGGGGTGGGAGCTTTCACGACCTCGATATTACTAATGCCATCAGCGGTGAGCTGGCTGGTGGAGAATCCGCGACTGCCACCAGAGGTGGGGAGCCGGTTGCCGTCGACTTGGAACGAATTATAGGCACTGGACAACCCGCGAATGTTAACGCCACTGGGTGTGCCATCCTCGTCGGCGCTCACGGTCAAACCGGGGAGCCGCTCGAGGGCATAGCCGATGTTGCCGTTGACCATCTGACCAAACGTTTCCTCCGAGACGATGTTCACAATGCCGCTCGCGGTTTTCTGCTGGTTGATGGCAAGCGCCTGCCCGCGCACTGACTCGGCGACGGTGAAGGCCTCCAGTTTAAGGGTCGTGCTTTCGAGCGGGACGTTGAGCAGGGCGGGCGTTCCGGTCGTTATATTTATTTTGCGTTGGAAAGGATCCAGACCGACGTAATCGACTTCGACGCGCTGCATTCCCGCCGGGACGCTGGGGAGATTATACCGGCCGTCGGCGTCGGTATAATCCACGAGGGGAGTGCCGGGGACGCGGACGACCGCGCCTTGTAGTGACCTGCCGGTGCTGGCGTCGGATACCCGACCGCTGAGCGTTCCGGTGTTCTGGGCGAAAGCGAGGCTTGGGGCGAGCGCCGCGAAGAGGAGCCAGGCGGCCATGCGGCGGCCAAGCGATCTTGAGTAAGAGAGTGCAGTCATGACGGTTTTGGTGATTTCGGAACACTGCGGGGGACTCATCAGTGAGGCCCGCGTCCGAAGTGATCCGCCCGCATTTTGTTTGGGTTCCGTGTCAAACTCGTGAAGCGTCCGCGACGTTTGTGTCACATCATCCGGGCAGAATTCGGTCCGGGAGGACAATGCGGGGTTACGTCTCCGGAATGTAACTACACCGCCACCCTATTGCCTCCGTTGTGATCGTGGCTGGAG
>CAYVDZ010000412.1:0-5445 GCA_964450575.1 uncultured Opitutus sp. | reverse complement strand
GAGTAACGCTCGACCACCATCATCTCGGGCACCTTCACCGAGCCATACTGGCAGACCCGGCCAATGTCATTGCGCGCCAGGTCGACCAGCATCAGGTGCTCGGCGCATTCCTTTTCATCGGCGAGAAGTTCCTTCTCCAAGGCTGAATCTTCCGCGGGGGTCGCGCCACGTCGGCGGGTGCCCGCGATCGGGCGAATCTCCACCAATCCATCCGTGAGCCGCACGTGAACTTCCGGCGACGCTCCGACAATCGAGAAATCCCCCACCTCGAGAATGAACATATAGGGCGACGGGTTCACCGTCCGCAGAGCCCGATATAAATCGAGCGGCGACTTGCTGAACGGCCGGGTGAACCGCTGGGAGGGGACAAATTGAATGATGTCGCCGGAGCGGATGAATTCTTTGCCTTCCTCGACCACTTGCTCAAAACGCTCCTGGGTGAAGTTCCCCGGCGGGACTTTGATTCCGGACGTGTCCGCGAGCGGCGCCGGCGCGAGCTGACTGGGGTGGCGCAGCAGCGCATACAGTTCGCGCAGCTCGTTGACGGCGGCATCGTAGGCTGCGCCGGGATCGTCCTGTACGTGGGCGTTGACGCAGAGACGGAGGGTTTGTTTCGCGCGATCAAAGATCAGCAGCGAATCCGACATCATGAAATAGAGCAGGGGCGTGCCGAGTTCGTCCTTCACTGCCGCGGGTACGGTGCGTTCGATTCGAGTGACGTATTCGTAGGCGATGAAACCGACTGCGCCGCCTGTGAAGCGCGGCAGCCCAGGGAGAACGACGGGTTTGAACCCGCCCATCTCCGCCTCGATCAGCGTAAGCGGGTCGGCTGGCGTGGCAAAGGTCTCGGTCGGCAGGCCGGGAACGCGCACATCGGTGGTGGTGGGACCGCAGACAAAGATTTTCCGGGGGCGGCAGCCGATGAAACTGTAACGGGATAGGGTTTCGCCGCCTTCGACGGACTCGAGCAGGTAGGAGGGGCCGGACTCCTTGAGTTTGGCGTACGCCGAGACCGGTGTTTCGAAATCCGCCATCAAATCGGTGTAGACAGGAATGACGTTTCCCTGCGCAACGAGACTCGTGAATACTTCGCGGGACGGATGGATAATCATCGGCGGAGCGTCGGTTAATGCGCACCTGTCCCGGCCCCCGCAAGGCGAATGACTTCGACTGTGCGGGTCGGCTTTAGTCGCGGGTGTGTTCCGCGGCAGGATTGGGCCCGCAGTTTGGACGACTGCCGCCTCGACCGGGGCTCCTCGGCCGGGGCCGGGGAAGGGGCCCGTTCACCAAAGAGGAACGCCTTACCGTGCGCCAGTCGTCAGTCGCGCGATCAGGAAGTCGTGCAGCTCCGGGTGCTTCACGTCCGGGGCGCCTGGATACACCAGTTCATTCGGCACGCCGCTTGCGCGCAGTTTTTCCTGCAGTTTGACGCCGAAATTGGCGGTGTGAGTGGGGTCGCGCTGGTCCTGGCCCAGAGCGGGAACGGCGGGATAGATCAGATAAACCGGCGGGTCGTCGGCGGTGACGTGCTCATATGGTGAATACTGTTTGATCCATGGCAGGAGGCGCTCGCGTGCCGCCAGAAATGCGGCGAATTGGGTATCACGGGTTTTCAGATCTTTCGGGTCAGGCATCAATCCGAAGGCATGGCCGCCGTAACGGCTGTTGGGCGTCCATTCGTGCATCTGTTTTGGATCGAGCGTGGTCTGGGCGCCGCTGACCGCCGCGCCATAGAGGCGGGTCGATTCACGCGCCACCGGATCGCTGCTTTTCGGATCGGCGAGATCATTGTGAAACGCCAGCCACAAGCTGGAGCACGCCCCGGCTGAACCACCGGTGGCGGCGATGCGGACCTTGTCGAGGTTCCAGGCGCGAGCCTGGCTGCGGACGAATTGCAGGGCCCGGGCGGCGTCGGCCAGGGGCCACTGCACGGGTGGTTGCACGCCTTCGATGATCGCCTCGGTGACGTAACGGTAATTGATCGAGACGACGGAAATGCCGGCGGCAAGATATCGTTCGAGATTCGCGACCCGCGCCTTGTCGCCCGTCACCCAGCCGCCACCATGAATATGGAAAACGACGGGCGTCGGAGTGGCGGACTCCGCTCGCCAAACGTCGAGCACCTGACGCGGATGCGTTCCGTATGCCACGTTCGCATGCGTGGGCGCGGGTTGCGGCGGAAGCGGCGGCGGAGCCGCTGGAGTGGCGGCAAACGCGAGCGCGTTCAGGGAGATAAAACCGATCCAGGTTTTCAGCAGAGACAGCGTCTTCATGGGGGTGGACGAAAATCGAGTGGGGAATGCCGGCGAAGTCGATCCTGCGTCGCGCCCCATCTGTGGCCAGCGCTCGGCGGTCAGTGTTCAGCGGACGTGCGTCGCGCATTCTACAAATTAGGTGTTCTCAGCGCGCCTAAAACACCGCCATGCTCAGGATGTGAACCCCAAGCTCCTGCTCGCTGTTGCGTTGTTCATTCTCGTCGAATCCCTGGCCTTCGCGGTGACGGAGGTGGTCCACGGGCCGATGCTGGGTCGGGTCACCGACTCGAGTATCGTGGTCTGGGCGCGGACGGCCCGGCCCGGAACCTTCGCCGTAAAGTACGGAGTGCATCCGAGCGAACTCGGCGGACGGTCGCCCGAAGTCGCGACCGTGCTTGGACGGGATTTGACCGGCTCGGTGCGCATTGAAGGCTTGAAGGCCGACACGCGTTATTATCTCCAGGTGATCGGAGAAGGACAGGAGCAGGGGCCGCGAGGTGAATTCCGGACCTTGCCGAATGCGGCGCATTATCATCATCCGACGTTGAATCCGCGCGGGTTGTTTAATTTCCGTTTCGAGCTCGGTTGCTGTCAGACGCAAAATCCCGCGAGCGGCCTCGGGCCCAGCTTGCCGGCGTTTGCGACCATGCTGCGCGAACGCGTACCGGAGAAAATCTACTTCGCGATTCTCAATGGAGATTGGCTCTATGAAGACGTGCGTTCCTACGCGCCCGCGGATTGGGCGCAGCAGGTCGGGGCAGGTCCGGCGGACATTCCCTCGATCGTGGGCCTGGCGCCGCCGATTGTGGGAATGTGGGAGAACTATAAAACGTATCTGCGGGCCGCGCCGAATCTCGTGGAGTGGCATCGCCGCGTGCCGACGGTGTTCACCTTCGACGATCACGAACTCGTCAACGACATCCGCGGAGCGGGCACGATTGGTTTCAAAGAGCGGCGCGCGGTGTTTCGGGACATTGGCGTACAGGCGTGGTTCGATTATCTCGGCTGGGCCAATCCGACGGAGCACGCGCAGGGAATTCACTTTGGGCGGGCGGAGCTGAAGCGAGGCAGCGATGTGCTCTTCGATGCGAAGGCCGATTTCACGCGCATCGACCTCAAGCAGACGGCGAACCTGCACGTGCACTGGGACCGCCCGACGGCGGGTGAGGATATCCTGGCTTTGGATACGGAACCGCCGGGCAATCCCAATGCCGGGGTGTATGCGATTCGCGAAGTGCTCGATGCGAACCGGGTTCGTATCCAACCTGCGGCTACGGCCGACAGTGTCGGCGGTTACTCCATCGGGCGGCGTTCCTACGGCAAGTTTCGCGTGGGGAACTGCGAGTACTTCCTGCTCGACTGCAAATCCCACCGGGAGATGCACGACCCGGCGGATCCGCAGAAGCGAGGGCTGAGTATGCTCGGCGCCGAGCAGAAGGAATGGCTGCTGCGCTCGATGCGCGAGAGCGACGCGGATTTCTTCTTCATCGCGTCATCGGTGAACTTCACGATTCCGCATGATGGCGCGGGAGGTCATGAAATGACGGCGGGGAAGGATGAAGCGTGGACGGCGCTGATCGATGAGCGCGAGCAGCTGATTGCGGCGTGGGAGGCATTGCGGAAGCCGGTTTTTATAATGACGGCAGATCTCCATAATAGCTTTGTCGTGAAGATCACCGATCTCATCTGGGAGATCTCGTCCTCCCCGCATAATTCAGTGAACCATACCTTGAACGATGAAGGGCGCCGGCCGATCAACGGGCGGTTTAAATCCGGGCCCCGCTCGGTCGATATTCGTTGGTCCAGTTTTATGCTGCCGGATATTCCGCGGACGCAGCGTCTCTATCCGTATTACTGCATCGTGCAGGTGAATAATGTGGCGAACAACCCGCTGCAGCTCGGGGGTGAGCGCTGGGTCGCGTATCCACAACCCCAGGTCATCTTTCAGTTCCACAATGGTCGCACCGGGGACCTCGAGTACGCGGAGGCGATCACGACTGCGCGGTAACGGAGGAAAATTGGAAAATCGGAAAATCGGGAAAATCGGGAAAGCGGAAAATGGGGAAACTTTTAAGGCTCCCGGGCAATCAGCCACCCCAAGCGAAATTCAGTCACTTCCTCTGCCTGAGTTTTGAGCTCTGCGCTCTCTGCGACCTCCAGTGAAAAGTCCGCCCCTTCGTGGCCTCACTCCACCGTGACGGATTTCGCGAGGTTGCGTGGCTTGTCGACATCGCAGCCCCGTTCGACCGCGATATAATAACTCAGGAGCTGGACCGGAATGGAGGCGACGATGGGCAGGACTGCCTCATGGCAGTCGGGGATCACGATCACCTCGTCGGCCAGACCGGCAGGAAGGTCGGCGCCTTCGGTGGTGATGACAATGATCGGACCTTTACGCGCCTTGATCTCCTGCATCGAGGAAACGACCTTGTTAAAGATCTCGTTCTTCGGCGCGAAGAACACGCTCGGGCATCCCTCGCTAATCAAAGCGATGGGACCGTGTTTCATTTCCGCCGCGGGATAGCCTTCGGCGTGAATATAGGAAATCTCCTTTAGCTTCAGCGCGCCTTCCAGCGCGATGGGGAAGAGGGAAAGTCGGCCGAGGAAAAGCATGTCCGTGTGATGGGCATAGCGTTTGGCAATTTCCCGGATGTGGTTAGCCTGGTCGAGTGCCTGGCGCACGAGGTCGGGCGCGCCTTTCAGCGCCTGGACCATCTCCACGCCGTCACTGAAGCTCATGTCGCGCAGGCGGGCGACGTAGAGCGCCAGCATCGCACCAATCAGGAGTTGCGAGGTGAAGGCCTTGGTGGAGGCGACGCCAACTTCGGGGCCGACGTGCTGGTAGATGCCGCCATCGGCTTCGCGGGCGATGGAGGAGCCGACGACGTTGTTAATCGCGAGAACCTTGTAGCCCTTGCGCTTGGCTTCACGGAGTGCGGCGAGCGTATCGATCGTCTCGCCCGACTGGCTCATGACGAAGAAGAGCGTGTTGCGGAACAAAGGCGTGTTCCGATAGCGGAATTCGGAAGCGTAGTCGCACTCGACAGGAATGCGGGCAAAGCGCTCGATCAAGTGTTCGGTGACCATGCAGGCGTGCAGGGCGGTGCCGCAGGCGCAGAACATGAACCGTTCGATGCCGCGAAACTCGCTGGCACTGAGGTTGAGCCCGCCGAAGTTCGCGGTGCTGCCG
>CAYVDZ010000411.1:0-5450 GCA_964450575.1 uncultured Opitutus sp. | reverse complement strand
CGTCAAGTTGACCATTGCCGTCCGTGTCGAACGTCTTGCGCTGATCGGGGTGGCTCTCAATTGCGGCGCGGATCACGCCCGCCAAATCTGTTGGACCATCGGCAGGCGGAACCGCACGCCCGGGAGTAGCCGCGGGGCCAAACAGCAGGTCGCGCAACACGTCGCGTTCGTCGGGATCGATCCGTCCGTTGACGTTTTTATCCACTCGCTTGAGGAACTCGTCACGCCATGCTGACCGCTCCGGAAGGGTCGTGGCGGCGGCACGGTTCTCGATGAACTTCTGCGCGGCGGCGCGTTCCTCTTCGTCGAGGCGCGCATCGCGGTTGGCATCGAAAAACTCCAAAGCACGTTGCCGAAACACGTCGGGGGTGGCCTGCGAGGCGGCGATGCGTGCCATCTGCCGATCCACCTGTTCCTTGAGCATCATCTCCCTGGCCTCAGCGCGTTCGTCGTCATCGATCCGCCCGTCGCCGTTCAGATCAAATCGTTTCAAAATCCCCGCCGCGCGGCTCTCTTCACTTTCTGGACGCTCACCCCGAGGCGTTCCACTCATGGCAGACGGTGCCATGGCAGATGCCGCCCCGTCTTGGGCGGCCGAGGGCTGAGTTAGGAATAGCGTTGCCGAAGCTAAAGCGAGAGATAGACCGAAGCGTTTCATGCAGGAATCGACTGTATTTTTCGGGCGCGAAGCGGCGTGGGGATGACGCACGTGGCGCGATGCGGTTACTTGTAGCGTGTAGCACCGAGCCTTTATGTACCAGGTCACTTTTTCCGAGCAAGCGATGCAGGAGCTGAACAAGCTCAACAAACTCGCCCAGCTCGATGCCATTGATCCCATTAGCCAGCTGAAATCCTCGGACTTGGCGAATCCGCGGGAGCCCCTGGGACACTTCCATCGGGGCCAGAAGTCGCTTTATCGCCTGCGAGCGGGAGACTTCCGTTTTTACTTCGAGCTGATCGGTGGTGAGACTCTCCACGTTGATTATATCCTGCATCGCAATTCGCTCGAAGACTTTCTGTTGCGGAACAAACTGCCCGTTTCCGAGCAACAACTGGTGGAACAGGATTCCAAGTTTTGGAAATATCTTGAAAGCCTGACGAAATGAGCCACGCCCCCCGTCATCCTGGGAAGGACCATACCACCGCGGCGGACCGGGAACGCGCCCGGCGTGAAGACCCGTACAACGTCACGCAAGCGAGCCGGATCTACTTCCTGCCGAATCTCATGACGGCGGGAAATCTGTTTTGCGGGTTCATGGCCATCGTGCATTGCATTCAGGCGCGCCTGGCGGAGACGGCTCTTTCGGGCAACTATCGCGAACTGACCAACGCCGAGCATTACAAGTACGCGGTCTGGTTTATTTTCGGTGCGGCGGCCTTCGATACGTTGGATGGGCGCCTGGCTCGAATGGGTGGACGGGAATCGTTGTTCGGCGCTGAGTTCGATTCGCTGGCTGATGTGATCTCATTCGGCATGGCGCCGGCGTTGCTCATGTTTTACCTCATTCTGGCGCCGACCACGGGAGATTATGAGTGGTTTCGCAACATCGGCTGGGCCATTGGATTCATCTATCTGCTCTGCGCGGCCATGCGACTGGCACGGTTTAATGTCATCACGAACCCGCTCCTGCGTCCGGGAACCAAAGACTCCAGCAAAGACTTTGTTGGCTTACCCGTCCCTGCGGCGGCATTAACGGTGGCGGCCACGGTCCTCTTCCTCTTGAAGCTGGCCGACGCCGACCGTTCCTTGAAATCCTGGGCTCTGGCACTTCCCCCCTTGATGCTGCTCGTGGCGTTTCTGATGGTGAGCACCGTTCGCTATCCGAGCGGGAAGAACGTCGACATGCAGACGCAAACCCGGGTGCGACCGTTTATCTTTCTCCTCTGCTGCATTGGACTCGTCGTCTTCTACAAGGAGTACGCAGTCCTCGGAATTTGCCTCGGCTACATCTTTTTCGGCTTGCTGCGCTATCTTCGTCGCGGCCGCCTTGGAATGCCGGCAAAAGCCTGATCGTTCAACGCATCGAACGCGTGCTGACGTTACTTTCTATCGATCATGTTCATATCCCCATTCCCGGCACCTCCCGCCCTGGAGGTGACTTTTGGCCATCGAACCACCCAAGATAACTCCTTGATAAAATTAACGGGGATTGGTTGTGAAGAACCTGCGCGCGACCGACCAGTAACTCGAAGGCTGCGAATAACCGACCTGTTCCCCCCAACCTACCGGACGTTCTTCACAGAAAAAATCGGGGAACTTCCCAGAGGAGGAATCCCAAGTTACTAGCGTTGTTCGCAGCGTATATGAATACGGATAGAATTCCTTATTGAACCTCTATTCTTTTAGCCTTTGTTAGTTTCCTACCTGACCCCTCGGTCGTTCTGCATGAAATTCAAAATCAACCGCGATCATTTCGCCAACGGCCTTGCTCAAGTCCTTAATGTGGTCGGCTCCAAAGCCACCATGCCGATTTTGAGCAATGTGCTGATCGAGGCCGAAAAAGACCAGATCTCACTCACGACGACCAACTTGGACTTGGGCATTCGCTGCAAAATTAAAGCGGAAGTGAAGGAAACGGGCGCCATTACGCTTCCAGTCAAGCGATTGGCGGGCATCGTCCGCGAGCTGCCCAACATTGATGTTACGCTCGATGCATCTCCGAATCATCAAGTGAAACTCACCTCTGGCGGTTCGACGTTTCGGATCATGGGAATCGGCAAGGAAGAGTTCCCACCGTTGGCCGAGTTCGGTGAAGAGAAGGCCTACAGTCTCGATCAGGCCGAACTCGTAACGATGCTTAAGAGCGTCGCTTACGCTCAGTCCACAGACGAAACACGTTACATTCTGAACGGTGTTTATTTCAATTTCAAAGACGGCAAGCTTTCTTTGGTTGCGACGGATGGCCGTCGTTTGGCTCTGGTTTCCAAGGAAATAGAAGTGCCTGAGGCGAGTGCTGGGGCAATCATTCTTCCGGCCAAGACGGTGGGTGAACTGACCCGCCTGCTCGACAAGGGTGAGAAGGTTAAGATCAATTTCAGTGATCGGCGGGCGGCGTTTCAGATCGCGACGGACAAGGATTCGAGTGGTTTGATTGATCACGTTTACCTCTACTCGAAGGTGGTTGAAGGTAATTATCCTAATTACCATCAAGTTATCCCCAAGGAGACACACCAGCGGATCAAGTTGGAGCGGGAATTGTTCCTCCAATGCGTTCATCGCGCGGCCTTGGTTTGTTCGGAGAAGGCTAACTCGGTCAAAATCAAGCTCTCCACCAATCTCCTCGAACTCACGGCGCAGAGTCCGGATTTCGGAGAAGCGCACGAGTCCATGGCGATTGGATACAGTGGGCCGGAGCTTCAAGTGGCCTTTAATCCGGCGTTTCTGATGGATCCGTTGAAGGCGCTCGAGAAAGATGAAGTATTTTTCGAGGTGAAAGATGAAGTCAGCCCGGGTGTCTTCAAGACGCTTGAGAGTTTTGTCTGTGTGATTATGCCGGTGCGGCTGAGCTGAGGCTGGGAGTGGGTGTCGAAGGCGCTGCCGAACGTTTTACATCCCTGCTGCGTCTAAAGCGGCGTTCTCATTTCTTTTCCGGTGCAAACCACGTACCTCATTCTCGGAGCGATCATCGTTTCACTTGTCCTCATGCAAGTGAACCAACGGGTGGCCTCGCCGCTTCTTTCCATTCTCGACCGGTGGGTCCGTTGGTTTGTTTTCGCTTTTGGCGCGGCGCAGCTTTGTGCGGATTTCAATCTGATTGATCGTCCGTTTTGGGCGCTCGCGGGCGTGTTTTTCCTCGTCTGGTTTACCGGAGAAACGCTCTACAACTGGCTCGCGATCACCGCGCATAGTCTGAGCCCGCTGCCGCTGTTTCCCCGATACGTGGTGAATGCCAGTGGCGAGGAATGGCCGGTGCAACCACGTCTGCTCAAGATGCGGGAATGGCTGCGGGCGCAGGGATTTCGCCAGGCGCAGGCACTCAAGGCGGAAATTGGCGGCGGCATTTTCCTGCGCGTGTCGGTTTACCAGGATGCACAAGCGACGGTCCGCGTGCAGATCACGTTCATCCCGCAATCGAACGGAGCGATTTCGGTCTGCACGGCGGTGAGCTCCATCACGAGTGACGGCACGCGTTATCTTACGGACAATCTGTATATCCCTTTCGGCGGTTTCTATCCGGAAAACTGGCTGGTGGAGCGGGCGCCGTGGCGGCGTTCGATCGCGCGTTTGTTGGCCCGGCACCGGGCGCGGTTCGCCAAGGCAGGTGCCAGTGTGGTGCCGTTTGAGACGGATCCGTTGGTCGACCTGAACGCGGTTCAACATGAGTTGGATCAGCTCAATACCGAACTGGGTTTCCTCCATCCGCGCGCGGAACGCGACGATCGCGGAAAGTTCACTCACGAAGGTCGGTATCGCGTCTGGAAAGAAATCTGGATGCTTAATTATCTCGGGCGTTCTGCGCGGTATCAGTAAGTGAATCGTGTGCGGTGGGCGCTCATCGGCGCGGTCCCCGGCTCCCGTGGGGCAGCCGTCATTTTTATGAACGTGCCGGTAGAATCGAATTGGTTTTCCCGGGGGTTACGGTAGTTCTCGGCTTTCCTCTCTTTACGCCATGGCCAAAACGCATTCGGACATTGGACTCATCGGGCTCGCCGTGATGGGTCAGAATCTCGCTCTCAACATCGCCGACCACGGCTTCCAAATCTCGGTTTACAACCGCACGACGGAGAAGACCGATAAGTTCGTCGCCGAAAATCCGAATACCCCCGGCGGGGTCGTCGGCACGAAAACCTTGGAGGAATTCGTCCAGTCTTTGGCGAAGCCCCGCAAGATGGTGATCCTTATTCAGGCCGGCAAAGCGACCGACGCCGTGATCGAGGGCTTGGTGCCCCTGCTCGAAGCCAATGACATCATTATCGATGGCGGCAACGCGCTTTGGACCGACACCATTCGTCGCGAAAAGGCGCTGAAGGAAAAGGGTCTGCGTTTTATCGGTTCCGGTGTTTCCGGTGGTGAAGAAGGTGCCCGTTTCGGTCCGTCGCTGATGCCCGGTGGTGACAAGGCGGCCTACAAGGAGCTTGCGCCAATCTGGAATGCGATTGCGGCGAAAGTGGACAAGAAGACCGGCCAGCCGTTGACGGGTGCGTCTCCGGGCAAACCGATCAAGGGCGGCGTTCCGTGCGCCGCCTACATCGGCGAGAACGGAGCCGGCCACTACGTGAAGATGGTGCACAATGGCATCGAATACGGTGACATGCAGATGATTTGTGAGGCCTATGCCTTGATGAAGGATCTGCTGGGCCTGAAGCCGGCGGAAATGGGAGCGATCTTCTCCGAGTGGAACGAAGGCATGCTTGGCAGCTTCCTGATCGAGATCACCGCGGACATTTTGAAGCAGAAGGACCCGATCACGAAGAAACCCTTCGTTGATATCGTCCTCGATACCGCCAGC
>CAYVDZ010000410.1:0-5452 GCA_964450575.1 uncultured Opitutus sp. | reverse complement strand
ATCGGTGCCGTGAGTTTCAACGAGGAGCCGAAGTTGGGCGCGGACGTCGCCGATGCCGAGGCGACGTTGGCGGCATCCAACCCTTCCAAGGAGGATTCGGCTGACTTAATCCTGATCGCTAGATCGGCGCGTCGGCCAACGACCTCACTGGCTTCCACGACCGAAGCGACGCCGGCACCATCGAGAGACTTTTGGAGCGCACGCCTCGCATCGTGAGCGTTCTGTCGAGCTTCGGCCAGGGTGGTGCCGCCACCCGGGCGCACGCGCAACCGGATGGTGCCCCCAATCGTAACCTCAGTGTCCTCCACGACGACCCGCGATTCACCCGCGGCCAACGGTGACCCGGCAATCAAAACCGGCTGGTCGGTCGCCACGACATCCAATCCCGCGGCCATCGCCTGAAGTGTAGCCTCGGCGCTGGTCAGTTCGTTCTCCAATTTCTGGAGCTTCCTAACCTTGGCCGCGTCAAGTTCCGGCAACTTCGCCAACTCCACCTGCAAACGAGAGAGCGAGGATTCAAGCGTTTGAACCTGCGCCGCTTTTTTCGAAAGCTCCTCCAAGCGGATCGCCTTCTCAAACCGACTCAGCCATGCGGACGCCAAGTCGTGCCGCAGACGTCGCGCGCGGGTGGCTTCGCACGCGGACTCGTAAGTGCGGACGGCGAGTTCGGCGTGCAGCTTGATTTCATTCCACGCTTCGGTGAGACGGCGGACCTCGGCGTTTTTTGGCGCAAGCGCCACATCGAGATTTTCGATCTGCTCGCGCAACGTGGCGATCTGCGCCTGGGTCCGCTCAAGTCCGGCGTATCGTTCGGCCGCCGCTTGCGCCGCGTTACCCTGCGAGGCTTCCTGTCGACGCAGCTCTTCCACCTGGGCCTGTTTTCCGCTGACCGTGGACAACTGGGCGGTGATCAATCGCGAATCGGTTTCGACGCGGGCAAGGGTCTCCGTGGCATCGTCGAAGTCGCGCACCGATTGCCGCAATCGCTCCAGCCGCTCGTTGGCAGTGGTGAGTTTTTCCTCGGCCACACTGGCGCCGGTTTCAGCCCGCTCCAACTCCGAGCCGGCCTTGGCCCGGCCGCGTGCGAAATTGGATTCGGCGGCGCTGGCGAACTGTGCCGCGACAGTGGTATCGAGCGCGGATTGCATCGCCGTGGCTCCGCCCGACTGTTGAAGGCGTTGGAGCAGATTGTTGTGCTGGGCGGTGGCGTATGCCGAGGGATCGTCACCGCTCTGTCCCTGCCAAACCCAGAGGTGCGACCATTGCTGAGAAACGCGGTCGCCCACGCCGCGGCCTCCGCCGATGGCCTCGACCCCGAGAAGCGTGGCGAGGCGGGATTCGGCCTCATCGCCAAGCCACGTTGAGCCGCCGGTCTCAACGAGCCTGGTGGTGCCGCTGGTGCCGTTGAATCGTTTGTTGAGCTGGTAGTTTTTACCGCCGGCCTCGAATACAAGATCGACCTCCGGCGTGCCCGGAGAGGTGGTGGACACCATGCTTTTCTGCACGTCACCCGTGACCTTGGATTTGAGGAAGAGCGCGCGGTGGATGGCTTCAATCAACGTGCTTTTGCCGCACTCGTTGGGGCCGCCGATGAGCATGCGCGATTCATCAAAATCAACGCGCAGCTCATGATGAACGCGATAGTGGCGAATGGTGGCGGAAATCAGTCGCATGGCGTGCTCCGATTTAGGTGCGACTGCACGCCGCGTGCAGTTCGCGTAACGCAATGCGGGCGACAGCCGCTTCTTCGCCGGCGCCAGCAGCACGGGCGACGAGTTGCGTCGCAACTCGGGAAATTAACGGGTCAGACGTCCGTTGGGTCAGCGCAGCGATTTCATCCGCCGACGGCGAAATGACGGTGCGATTTGAAAGCTTGATGCGAAGCAATCGAGCATCCAACGATTCGAGAAATTGTTCGAGCCGGGTTGCCGCCTCAATTCCGAGGGAGCCGGTGAGTTCCAGACGAAAGAGATCCTCGTGCGACCGGATGCCTACAAGCGCCTCGACCGCCTGTTGAAGGCGTGCCAGCGCGCCATCGTCAGCGAAGTCGCATGTGAGTTGATGCCACCCGAGCCGTGCCGTCCGAACCGGCTGCGCCTGTGGCAAGCCGCCGCGAGACGCGGTCACGGCGAGACAGTGGCCAGGCTCATTGGAATCTCCCTTTGGGAATCGGTCCAATTCCGGCGTGCCGGAATACCACGCCTTCGGGCCGACCTGCTTCGTTCCATGCCAATCACCAAGCGCGATGTAGTCGAAGGTGGGCGCGACCAGCTTTGACAAGTCCAGGAGGTTGGTCGCTCCGCCGTCGATCTCGTCGTCGTCCGAAGTCGTGCCGAACCCCTGCGTGCTTCCGTGTGCCAGCACGATCCGAGGTTTTCCACCGAAGGCATCGGCTGCCAGATCGAGCGAACGGAGCCATGCGGTCGGATCGGCAGATTCCGCCCGCCGCAGAAGCGGACAGGGAAAGATGACCGCCGTCTCCAATTCCACCGGCTCCGCGGATAGAAGAATCCGAAAATTCGGAGCGAGACTGGCACACTCCCGTTGAAAGAACGCCTGCTGCCAGATGCTGCCGGGGCCGCCGTGATCGTGGTTACCTGGGATCGCGATGACGGGAAGACCCAAGCGACCGATGGCGCTGCACGCCGCTGAAACGGTGGCCTTCGTTACGCTGGCAGAGTCGAACAGATCACCAGCGACGACGACAAACTCAGCGCGGTGTTCGGCCGCAACTAGGAGGAGGCGCTGGATGGCGGTAAACCGTTCCTGCTGCACCAATGATCGCTTCTGCACGTCATTGATCCCGGCAAAGGGTTTGCCGAGCTGCCAATCAGCGGTGTGCAGAAATCGAGTGGTCATGGCGTTCAGGTCACCACGATACGAACCTTCGCCGGGTCCCGGCCCTTGAGAAGCTGATCGAGGTATTCGCCCATGCGTCGGCGGACCTCATCCGGAGTCGCAGGACTGCCGTCCGGGAAGAGCGCGGCGCGCAGGCCGGATAAATCGAAGGTGAGTTTGGTCAGCCCGGATAGCGCCTGTTGCAGGGCGTCGAGGAAGTCCTTGGAGATTTCGTCCGGAAGCTGCTTCGCTGAAACGAAGCTTTGAATCATTTTCTTCTGGGCCGGTTTCAGCAGCTCGAAGTTCGCCTGGATGACGGGATCAGCGAGATCGCTGAGCAGCGCCTGAGTCCACGCAGTATGGACCGCTTCAAGCTGCGACTTCAGGTTGTTGAGCCGTGTTTCCGCTGAGACGGCGGTCGGCTCCAAGCGCGGCCAATAATCGACTTGCGGTTCGCTATCGAGGTCCTTCTCCGTGAGCGGGCGACCGGTTTTCAGTGCACCGAATTCGTTTTCCCAATCGGTGAGCTGTTGCCGATTGATGATTTCAATCACGGCCAGACGGCGCAGCGCTGCGAGCCGCTCGTCGCGCAGGATCGCGGATTTTTCCTTGTCCTGCGTCAGACTCAACCGGGCACGGCGGTAGAGGTCGAGGTAGGCCCGGATGTAGTCGGCCTTGAGCTTGCGCAGCGTCTTTTCCAGTTGGGTTTTGAACGCATCGGATTCGCGGTTTTCAGGGATGCGAATCTGACTCAACAATTCCGTGCGAGACTTCCGGCCTTCGGCGACCCATGGATGCTCGTCTGGCAGCACAGTCTCCGCCTGCGAGAGGTAATTGGTAAGCTGGCCGACATCGCGGACGAACCGCTCCATCGAATCGATCTCAGCGAGGCGTTGAAATGCGGCCTGGTGCGAGGCGATTTCGGCGGTCGCCAGATGAAAGTTTTTGATTTTGCCCGGCGTGTTGTAGGCTTGGAGCCCTTCGAGGAACTCCTTGCACCGGCGCATCGTCTCGCCGACTTGGGCGACTTCAGCCTCCGAATACAGCGATTGTCCCCAGAACGGCAGGCCATTGAGCAACTGCTGGCGGGCGAGCACGAGTTTTTCGACGCGTTCGGCGACCGTCTTCTGGAGTTGTTGAACCGGAGCGGCATCGCCTTGAGTAACCTGGATCGCGAGACCGGGCGCCAATCCGAGTAACTCGAACAACGCCTTGAGGCCGGCAACATTCCAGTCCTTGGGTTTTTCGAGATGTTTGAACGCCGCGAGTTCGGCCAACGGTGTGGTGGCAAGAGCCGCGAGATTGGTGGCATCGAACTTTGCTCCGGGGATGGCGAGAACCGCGTCGCCATTGTAAACGAGGGAGGTCGCTAACACCGAGACCCAGCACGGCTCCAGCCGAAGCGTGTCAGGGGCCATGTAATCGACGTCGCGCTCCAGCACCGTGATGATTTCGGCGCGATTAAGGACCTGCCCTTGTCCCTTCGCTTCGAGCTTATCGAGGATGAACTTCGCGCCAGGCGACTGCGTTGGCACCACCCGGTCACCGTCGAGCAAACCGAGCGCATCAAGGATCGCCGAGGCTTGCTTCGTGCGGGTCGATTGGCTCAGTCCGCGAATCGCTTCCTGGGCAGCCTGCGTTGCGTTACCCTCGCGGCCGTAGGTGACGAGAGTCGAAAAGATCGGGTATTGCGGGGCCTGATCGTGGAAGTGACCCGCGAGGCTGACCGAGGCGACGAGGTTGATGGCATCGCGCACGTTGAGGTTGCCTCCGCCACCCGAGCCCTTGAGGGCATTGACGAGCGTCTTCCGATTGCCTTGGTAGGAGACAGAAATAGCCGTGAGCAACTGTTCCCGCAGCCACTTTGTCAGGCGCAGGAGATACTCGGTCGCCTTCTTTTCGTAGACCTGCTTCTTAACTCCGGATGCGATTGACGCGAGGTCGAGAGCTCCGGCGTAGAGGCGCAACGCGGTGATGAATTCGGGCTGCTTGTCGTCGAGCCGGAAGAACACCTCGTCCGCGCGTTTTTCATCCGAATAACGCGGTGGGTCGAACGGCTGAATAAAATACAGATAGAAGTCCCGGCTCGGAACGGCCGTGGAACGTTCGTTGGGCGCACCGAAAAACAGGTAACCCAATCGGCCGGCCTTATGCTCGCGCCATTCGACCTCGTGCTGCCAAATCTGATAGCCGGTGACGTGAGTGGGCACGTCGGTGCATTCCAACACCTGTCGCAACGCATCGTAGTAAAAGCGATCCAGCGCGCCGTTATCGAGACTCTCCGCGCGCTTTTCGACGAGCGCATCGTAGTCGTCGGTCTTCTTTAGATCGAGAAACCACTGACGATTATCGACGTTGGACGAAATGAACTGACCGCTGACCGTTTTGTGGATCTCGCGCAGCGTGGTTTCGACGACCGTCAAAAGGTCCTCTGCCGGCTCTCCGCCCAACTCCGCCGCGCCCGAATGAAACAGGCAGAGGTGGTCTCGCAATTCCTCGGGTGTCAGGCCAATTGTGGAATGAATATCTCCCGTCGTCAGGCGGTGGACGGACAGGCCACGCACGATGCGCAGCGCCATCGGCTTGTAAGTCTTCTTGGGGAATGCGCTCTGAA
>CAYVDZ010000409.1:0-5463 GCA_964450575.1 uncultured Opitutus sp. | reverse complement strand
TAAATAGATCGCTTGGGGGTCGATCGCCGAATGGGACCACTCCGCCAACGGCCAACGGCCAGCCACCCGCAACATGGGCGCTCGGTTGTAACGGTAACCCAACACATCCAACGCCGCGTGATGGCAAGCGGACTCCCAACCCAACCGCTGCACCCGCAGCCGCGCAAAATGAACTTTCTGCGCCCACCGCTGGGCCGCATGCGTCTGCAGGAGCGCATCAAGCTCGTCAGCCGGGAGCCTGCCCAGTTCCTCGGGAATTCTCGCTACGGCCCGATTCGCGAGTTTCTCCACCGCTTCATCCGCCGCAAACTCTTCGAGATCGTGATGCAACAACGGGAGCAACGCCAGGATCGGCAACTCCCTTCCCTGCGCCCCACGCGTGACCCGTCCCGGCCCCGGCGGAAACAAGATCACATGCAAGATCACACCATCATAGGCGGAATCAGCCGCATGCCGATGCGCGTCCCAATCTCCCACCCGCAAGTGCACCTCGACATCACCATGCAGTTCCACCCCACCGTCGAACCGCAACCGCGCGCCTTTGAAATCAGGACCGCCCAGGAAATTCCATTTTCCCGGATGGATAATGGTCAGTCCCCGCCCATCCGCCGTCACTGCTGCACTCCGGTCGAAATCACCCCGCAACCAGATTTTCTGCAGGAGCTTTTCCGGGAACGTATACGCACCATAGAGCCCCTGAATTTCGGTGACGGAGTGCGCAGATAGGTCCATATACAGAGTGAAGAACAGATACCGTGGAAAGGCGCCGCTGCACTCACAATGCCGCGCTTCCCCTGAATATAGGGGTAGTCCAATTCAGAAAGGTAACACCGGCCTTCCTGCCTGTGTTCAGACGAAACACTCCAGAACAGACAGGAATGTCTGTTTCACCCCGCGCCGACCCGCCGCGAGCAGGGCTTCCGGCACTCCACTCGTTTCGTTCTGCGTCAGGAAAATGCTCCCGGGATCCGTGTCCGCAATGGCCGCACTGACGTGCGCCGGCGTGATCGCCCGATTCGCGCCGGCAAAAAGCACAATGGCATTTTCCCCCGACTCCGCGACTTGGATGATCGCATGCCCAGTCGCAACCGCTGTCGTTCGAACCGCGTCGATGTTCACTCCGTCACCCGCCAGCAGCTCACGCAGCCAGACACCGTCGGTCCCGATGCCTCCCACATGGGAAACCACTGCTCCCGCCCGCACGACCGCGAGCGACTGATTCAGACCCTTGCCGCCCGCACCCCGAATGAAGTCCGTCGAGGCCAGCGTCTCCCCGGGCCGCACCAAATGCGGCACCCGATAGGTGTAATCAACGTTCAGGGAGCCAAGGCAGAGAACAGGTTTCATGCCGACAAAGTGAAACAGACATTCCTGTCTGAATCTAAAGTGTAGTTACAAGCTTCCACTCCCTTTTCATTCCTGCCTCTCCCCCGATCTCGATTCATCAAACAGCCGCCACGACCACCGGTATCATTTCGATCCGACCGCCTGGGCCCGCGGCGTGAACCGCGCCACCACCCGCGTGCCCGCCAGCAACTCGAGCTCGCCGCCGTTCGCCAGGCGCCAGCTCGTCGTCGCTTCCAGCACCCAGAGATAACGCGTCTCCAATGCATTTCGCTCCGGCGGCCCCGCCATCTTCGTCGCCAGCAACGGGCCAAAGGTCAGCGCGGCGCCCTCGATTGTATAGCGCCCGCCATACCGGTTCACCCCACTCATGCCACTGACGCGCGCTTCCTTCGGATCAAAGCGCAAGCTCGGCCGCCCGCGCTCCTCGGCGACCTCCACGGGCCGGCCTTCCAGCCCCACCAACACCCACTCCCGCTGAATGAGCCGGGCCGGCGCCAGCGCACTCCCGCCCGAAGCGATCTCCTGCGCCACGGCAGGCACCGCGTTGGCACACGCCGCCCCGCTAACGCCCCACGCAACCAGACCGGCTAGTCCAATCAAAGCGGATACGTTCACTTTCATCGGGTGATTTTGCTTCGTGCCGGCGGGCCCGCCACCCGGGCCGATCGCGTTGGAATCAGGCAAGGATGTCATTGACCACGTGTCCGTGCACGTCGGTCAGACGGAAGTCGCGGCCCTGGAAACGGAAGGTCAACGCCGTATGATCAAACCCGAGCAGCTGCAGGATCGTCGCCTGCAGATCATGCACGTGTACTTTGTTTTCAACGACGCTGAAGCCCAGTTCATCGGTCTGGCCGTAACTGATCCCGTGCTTCACGCCGCCGCCCGCCAGCACGAGCGAAAATGCGTCCGGGTAATGATCGCGGCCCAAAACTTCGCCGCCCGAGGTGCGGCCTTCGCGGAAGGGCGTGCGCCCAAACTCGCCACCCCAGACCACCAGCGTGTCCTCCAACAGGCCCCGCTGTTTCAAATCCCGAATGAGCGCGGTCACCGGTTTATCCGTGCGCGCCATTTTCTCCGTCAGGCCGTTGCGAATATCCTCCTTGGGACTCGTCCCGTGAAAGTCCCAGCCCCAGTCAAACAGCTGCACGAAACGCACCCCTTGCTCGAGCAGCCGCCGGCCCAATACGCAATTGTTCGCGAAACTCGCCTCACCTGGTTTGGCGCCATACGCCTCCAGCACCGACGCCGGCTCCCGCGAGATATCCATGACCTCGGGCACGCTCGCCTGCATCCGAAAAGCGAGCTCGTACTGCGCAATGCGCGTCGCCGTCTCGGGATGCCCCAGCTCCACCGCCTGAATTTCATTCAGCGACCGCAAGGCATCGAGTGTCTGGCGGCGCATCGCCCGCGACATGCCCGGAGGATCGCCGACGTAGAGCACGGGGTCGCCTTTCGACCGGCACTGCACGCCCTGAAAAACCGACGGCAAAAAGCCGGTGCCCCACGCGCTGCTCCCCGCACTGGGTTGCACGCCACTGCTGATCAGCACGACAAAACCGGGCAGGTTCTCATTCTCGGATCCAAGACCATACGTCACCCAGGAACCCAGCGAAGGCCGGCCCTGACGCGGCGAACCCGTGAACAGCAACAGCTCCGCGGGAGCGTGATTGAACTGATCACTGTTCATCGATTTGATGACGCAGAGCTCGTCCGCGATCGATTGAAAGTGCGGCGCCGCATCCGAAATCCAAATACCATTCCGGCCGTGCTGCGAGAACGTCCGCGGCGTGCCCATCAATTTCGGCGTACCGGTGGTAAACGCGAACTTCTTTCCCTTGATGAAGTCATCGGGCGCGAGCTGTCCGTCGCGTTTCACCAGCTCCGGTTTGTAATCGAAAAGATCAAGATGCGGCGGCCCGCCCGACATGTGCAGGTAGATCACCCGTTTCACTTTCGCCGGGAGCGGTGGCGGACGCACCGCCAACGGATTCAGCGCCGCATTTCCGCCGCCCAGAGTCGCACCCGCGCCGCGCAAGGGCGATCCCAACAGCGACTCCATCGCGATCGCTCCCAGGCTGAACTGCCCGACGTTCCGCAGAAACTGCCGCCGGGTCTGGTGATGGAGTTTTTCCAGGTGAAGATTCATGACAGAAGGAACGCCGAGTTGATCGTGAAAAAGCGGGGCTTCATCGTCTCATCAACACTTCATCGAGATTCAACAACACATTAGCCACCGCGGTCCAGGCCGCCAACTCCGGCACATCCGCGGGTTTGACGCCGGGGCTGTCGCTGAGAATTTCCGGCGACGCGATCAACGCCGCCGCCTGTTCCGGCTCGCTCCGGTAAGCGGTCAGCGCCGTCTCAAAGAGTTGCACCAGGTGTTTCGTCTCGGCCGCGCTCGGCATCCGTGCCAGCACGCGCCGCACCGCGTCCCGCACGCGATCCTCCGGTGAGCCGACGTTACCCACGATCAGGCGCGCGAGAGCCTGCGCGGCCTCGACATAAACCGGGTCGTTCAACGTCACCAGCGCCTGCAACGGCGTGTTGCTGCGATTACGCGTCAACGTACAAACCTCCCGGCTCGGCGCGTCAAACGTCACCATCGATGGATACGGACTGCTCCGTCGCCACTCTGTATAAAGTCCCCGTCGCAACCGGTCTTCCCCTATACTCGCGGTCCAGTCCAGCGCGGACCCAAAGGCCGCGTTCAAACCAAATGCCGGTTGATACGGCCGCCCGGAGGGACCGTGCATTTTCGAGCTCAGCAGTCCGCTCACCGCCAGCGCCTGGTCGCGGACCATCTCCGCCGTCATCCGGAAACGGGGCCCGCGCGACACCCACCGGTTGTCCGGATCGAGTTCAAACGCTTCCGCCGTCACTCGCGCACTTTGCCGATACGCGGCCGAAGTAACCAACAGCTTCAAAAAGCGTTTCACGTCCCAGTTCATGCCGACGAACTCGAGCGCGAGCCAGTCAAGTAACTCGGGATGCGAAGGCGGTGCACCTTGGGAGCCGAACTCTTCCGTGGTTCGCACGAGCCCCAGCCCAAAGATCGCTTCCCAAAACCGATTCGCCTGCACCCGGGCGGTGAGCGGATTACTCGCATCCACCAACCACTGCGCAAACGTGAGCCGGTTCACCGGCGTTCCGTTTGGCATCGAGGGAAACACCGCCGGAACTCCCGCCGGAACTTCATCGCCCAGCGCCTGCCAGTTACCGCGCAACTGCACGTGCGTCTTTCGATGCTGCGCGAGGGGAATCTCCCGCATGATTGGCGACGTGTTGATCGGCATCGTATCGATCGTCCCCTGCAGCGTCGCGACGCGTGCCTGCTCCGTCTTCCACTCTGGCGCCACGTGGCGCACATAATGATCGAGCACCAACGCGCGTTCGGCGCTTGAGCGATCTCCGGCCGCCGTCTGCAGCGCCGCCAGCATGGGTGCGGGCAACGCGAGATGCTCATCCGCGCGCGGATCCGTCGTCGTACCTACCCGAAAATAATTCAGCGTCGCCTGCTCGTGCTCCGATTGCTGCTCGATCGTCACGATCAGCCGCTCACCCGGCGCGAGCACAATGGGCTTTTCCGGTTCAATCGACAGCGTCTGCATCTCCCGCGCCGCACCCGCCACACCCCAACCGCGCTTGGTCGCCGTGCGTTTGCGAAGATTAGGCAACTTCGGATCCTGGTCGCCCACCACCAACGTTTCGTCGAACTCCGGCTGCGCGAAACTCGCGACCACCCGGCCCAATTTCATCTCGCGCGGATCCCCCAGGTTGAACTCCCGACTCGGCCGCGGTGGCTCGCGCCCAACCTGCTCCCACACCGGCTGCCGCTGCTCGTCCAACACCACGACGCGCAATCCACCCAGCGTCGGCTCCAAGCCGGTCCGCCCCCAAAGCACCACCCGCTCCAGCGCCTGCGTCGTCTGCAGATCGATTTCCCACCAAGGGTTGTCACCGGCTACCGTCACGCTCACCGACTGGCTGGCGACGTCGCCTTCCGTGCGGCCATCGGTTGCCCGCGAAGCCGCAGCCATATCCTCGGTGGAACTCTGGGCCGCTTGGCCGCGTCCCGCAATATTCGCTCCGCCACTAAAGATCGTGACCTCCGCG
>CAYVDZ010000408.1:0-5465 GCA_964450575.1 uncultured Opitutus sp. | reverse complement strand
ATGTTGGGGTTGAACGCAGCCCGTGATCATTGCCGTTCCAACGACGAGGACGGTGCTCCAGCGTTTCGCGGGAAACCATGAGGACCTATTCTGAACGGGAAGTTGGGTGGCCTTCATTGGGCGGTGAGCAGGAGGACAAGCCAGGGCGCGGGGAAATTTCGCACGGCGCGTCACCAGCAATTGTATTAGGGTTATTGTTACGGCTGAAGGGAGGACGCCTGGAAGGTCGCGAAGGTGATCTTTTCGTACGGACTTTTCTCGCCGCGTTCGTAGAGGCAGCCGGCGGTGTCATCGTCGAGGCGGACGAGACACGAATATGCGGCGGGACCTTGATGGAGGACGAGCTTCCCGGGCCAGGTCTTCGCGTCGTCGCTGCTCCCGCGCACGGTCAGCGCGATCCGGAGCTTGGGGTCGGCGGGGTTGGAAAAGAGGATCAATCCGGAGCGTCCGGCCCGCGGCCAGGATTGGCGGAGAATACTGGCCTGGCATACCGGTTCCACCAACTCAGGTTGATCGACGGGTGCCGTCCAAGTGAGACCGCCGTCCTGGCTCGTCGAGTGCGTGCGGCGACTGCGACCAAAATACGAGCGCATGTCGAAGAGCAGGCCTCCCGCGGGTTGCGCGAGTTCGATCATTTGGCTTTCATTGGTGTGTGCACCCGTAGTGCCGCCGGGTTTCCAAGTCTGGCCGTGATCATCGGAATAAAGGGCGTGCGTGCGATGTGAATACGGTCCCCCGCGGAGATTCCCGGTCGGATCGTCGAAACTGTGATTGGCGGGAATCATGAGGCGTCCCGCGTGCGGGCCACGTTCGATCTGAATGCCGATGCCCGGACCGGTGGCGTACCAGCCCCAGGACGGGTCCTTGGTAGTGTCAGTGATCTCGACCGGCTTACTCCGGGTGACGCCATCATCCTCCGAGCGCAGTACCCAAGGTGTGCGCGTGCCCTGGCTGGTTTTATTGATGATGCGGGTTTCGCTGTCGCTTCCAAGGTTATGGGTCGCGAGGACGATAATGGCGCCCGTTTCGCGATCCACCACCGGGCACGGGTTGCCACAGGTATTGGCGCCATCGTCCCAGATTACGGCCTGCGCGCTCCAGGTGCGACCGCGGTCGTGCGATCGTTTGACGAGCAGATCGATGTCACCGGCGTCACCGCGCCCCGCGCGTCGGCCTTCGGCAAAGGCGAGCAACGTGCCTGCGCGGGTCTGAATGATGGAGGGAATCCGATACGTGTGATAACCATCGGTGCCAGCGACAAAGACGTCGGTCTGCTCCACCTGCGCGGAGGCACTAAAGGCGACGGCAAAGGTCAGGGCGGCGGCGAACACAAGGCGCGGGAACGTACAAGAAAGTGGCATGAGGAGAGGAATGAAGAGCAGGTGCGGGGAAGGAAGCAGGCGAAGGAGTGACCTCCAATCCAGTGCAGCGGTCAGAGGGCTATTTCTTTACACCGACGTTTGGCTGCATGATCCATTCCATATTAAAACGGGCAAGGGTAAGGGCGTCGTAGGGGCTTGGTTTTTCGGAGTGAACGCCGCGCTCATAGAAACACAGGATCGTGCCATCCGGCAACACGGCGAGATCGCTGTAGGCGCTCGGACCGGACTCGAGCGACCGACTATAACTCCAAGTTTGTCCGTCATCTTCGCTGATTCGCGTGGTGAGGTTCTTGCGCTCCCGCGTGCCACTCGCGGGATTCGTGAAGATGAGGCGCGAACGTGTCTGGGGGGCGCTCGCCGGAATCATAACCATGCCGGCCATGCAGACGGGTTCCGTTAGCGCTGGGTCGAACCGGGGCTCTGACCACCCGGTCGCGCCGTCACGGCTGGTGACGACCAGACGGTGCGGCCCGGCGGAGCGTTGGCGCGCGTTGAGCAGCACGCGACCGTCGCTCAATTCAACCACGGCGGCTTCGTTGGGGCCGAAACGTTCCGTCGTGACGAGCTCACCGCGTTGCCACGTGCCTCCGTGATCGTCGCTATAGATGGTCGCTGCCACCGTGGGGCCGTGCGGGCTGGTTTTCGAGGTGGAGAGCCAGACGGGCACGAGTAAACGTCCGTTGCGCAACTGAATCCCGTGACCCGGACCGGTGGCGATTACCCGCCAATTATATTCAGGGCGAAATTCCTCAAACGTTGCGGTAATCTCAGTCGGTGAGCTCCACGTCACCCCGTCATCATCGCTGCGCAGATAAAAGCAGCGCATATATTCTATGCAATATAACAGGTGCACGGCTCCCGTCACCTGGTCGGTGATGGCGACGGGGTTATTGACCGTCTGATCCGCCGGGCCACCGCTCTTCTTTGCGAGTGCGACCGGGTTGCGGGCCACGCGTGGCCCCATATGAGCGATCTGGCGGGGAGCGTCCCACGTGCGCCCGCCATCCGTGCTGCGGCGGAGATGAATCTCGATCTCACCCCAGTCGGATTTGGAGTGCTTGCGCGCTTCGCAGTACGCGAGCACGGAACCCGCCTTCGTGACGACAATCCCCGGGATGCGGTACCCGGCGAAACCGCGTTCGCCAGCAGTAAACACGTCCGCCTTTTCCAATCTGGGCTCGGCAGCCTCCGTCCTTGAAATTGAGGCCGTTGTGGCGACTACGACGGCGAGGGAGAGGAACGAAAGCGATCGGGCTCGATTCATGAGAACAGAAAGGTGGAAGGGCGGAGAGTCGGAGGCCTCCGCCCGTCGGAGAAAGTATCGGGATCAGAACGTCCCGCGAATTCCGATATTGGTATAGAATCCGAGTTCCTGCCAGCGTTGGCCCCTGGCATAATCGGGGGTGTTGGGCGCGTAGCGTTGGAGGTCCTGGACGAAGCCCCCGACATCCGTCGCTGATGCATAAATGGAGTAGCGCTTGGATAAACTGAATTGGGCATTGAGTCCGATGCGGGTACGCTTCGCCTGGTAGTTGAAGGTATCGGCGGGAATGCCGTTGGCGGCATTGACGGCAACAGCACCGCGACGCATGTCGCCCAGGTAGCTGATCGTACCTTTGATGAAATAACGGGCGCGAACAAAGTTGATGCCGCCGGAAAAGCTCTCGGGATTATATCCCGTGAAGTCGGCGGCATTGGAGCCGCTGAGCTCGAGCTTGGTGGCATTGACGAAGATCTGGAGGCCGCGAGCCCAATGCGGCAGAAACGTGAGCGACTGCCGGTAGCCGAATTCGATGCCGTCGATGGTGGCATCGCCGGCGTTGAAGCGGGTGGCGATTTCATAATTCAGATAGCCCGGATCGCTTTCCAAACCGTAGATGGCGAGCAGCTCGGGGGTGGCTTGATCGCGGGATGTGCCGAAAAAGTCTTTGATACTTTTCCGAAACAGACCCACAGAGCCGAAGCCGTCTTTGATGTGATAGGACTCGAGGGAGAGATCATAACTGGTGGCGGTCCACGGCATCAGGCCGGAATTGTTGACCGTGATCGTCGGGCTGGCGACGTCGGGTTCCGTAATCGTCGTTCCGGGGATGATGAAATTGATATTGGGCCGACCGAGGGTGTGAGCATAGGCGGCTCGGACGACGAGATTTTCGGTTAGATTGTACGTCAAATTGAGGCTCGGATAAAAGCCATCGTAGTCGCGTTTCGAATACGCCCCGCGTTCCTGAAAACGGAGTTGCCGAAGCGCGAGGGCGTCCCCGGTGAGGAAGACGCGCTGGCCCGCGGCGTTGCGGACGAAACTGCCGTCGGCGTTGCGCTGGTACTGGGCGTTGATGTCGTTAAGGGGGCCACTGCCTTTGGTGTCGGTGCGTTCGTAGCGCACCCCCGCGACGATCCACAGTCGATTTTCGAGCAGCCGGATATCGCCTCGCAGATAGGCGGCGGAAACCGTCTCGGTGAATTCCCGTGAGTTGTTCACGTAGTTCTGGTGAGAGGTCGCGAGGTCTTCCACGAACCAGGTGGGCTGAGCTTGGAAGAGGTCGTAGAGCTTCTGGCCGCTAATCCAGCGTACGCGCTGTCCGTAAAGTGTCGGCGAGTCGGAGATGAACGCCTCGTCGAAGACGTCGAACCGGCCGGCGAGGCGGGAAGTGATATCCGTGGCGCCATTGGGTCGGAAGTTCCAGACGCGCGGGTAGCGGCGCTGATCGCGCTTCATGGTGTCCATCGCGGCTCCCAATTTGAGGGTGAAGGGCAGGACAGCGGCGAAGTCGCGGCCCACATCAGCCCGGGCATTGTACTTTTGGGTGTTCCAGTCGACCTGGTTGGTGTTGCCGCTCGTGATCGAATAGTTGGCGCCGTCGTATAGGTCGACCGGCTGATTTGCGCGATTGGTGGCGCTGTATCGGGTGGGAATACGCCCGCCGGAAGTGGGGATGTCGTCGCCGCGGATGATGAGGTTGGTAATGGTCGCTGGCGTGGTATTGAAAAAGCCCTCCTCGATGTCGGGACGGTCGGAAGCGGACGTGGAATACGAGCCGGCGGCATCGAAGCGCCAGACGTCTCCGCGATGGCGGTATTTCAACGTGTAGTGTTTGGTTTCGGTCTGGACATCCACGTTCTCGCCGCTGCCGTTCATGGTAACGGTGCCCACGCCGGTGGCGGCACCTTGGGTAAAGCGCTCAGTGCCCGTGGCGCCGGCGCCATAATTGAGCGTTAGTACGCTGCGAGTAATATAGAGATCGTAATCACGATACTGCAGGCTGCCGGAAAGCGTATCCTTTGGGCTGATGCGCCAGTCGAAACCGACCTGGCCCTGCAGCGTGCGAAACGTTTGCGCGAGGCTGTTCCACTGACTCTGCCGTTGGAACAAGTCGACGAGATTCCACTCAGCTGTCTCATCCGTCTGTTTGGTCCCTCCCTCCATGGGCTTGTGTCGCCACGTGCGACCGCCGCCAATCGTGACGGCGAAGTTTTTGCTGATCGGGTGCAGGTAATTGAAATCGAAGGACGGCTCGATGAAGTCGGGACTTGTCCCTTTCACATGATTGCGGGGACCACCGTCGAAAGTCAGTCCGTTCCGGCTGTGAAACATGGTGTAAGCGTTGACCGAGAGCTTGGGCTTGCGGGCCTCGAAGCCGCTGCGACTGATCAGATTGATCGAACCCCCGAGGCCGGAAGCGGGCATGTCGGGCGTGGGCACTTTGGTGACTTCGACGCGCGAGATATTGTTCATCGGAACTTCGCGCAGATCGAGCGAGCGGCTGTTGCCGGCGAACGAGCCGGCCATTTCGGCACCGTCAACGGTCAAGCCGGAGTTGTTGCCGGGGAAGCCCCGGAGCGAAACGGAGGTGGGCTCGGAGCCGGATGTCTGGATCGAGACGCCGGGAAGAAAGAGGAGGAATTCTCCGATGTTCTCATTGCCGCGGTCACCGAATTCATCGATCGCCACGACGTTTTTGATATTGGGGGAATGGCGCTGCTCATTCATCGCGATCGCCTGGGCGCTCATCTCGCGGCCGGCGACCCCCCTGAACGCGTCAAGTTTGACGGTTGCATCCGGAGTGCCGGCGGATCCGCCGC
>CAYVDZ010000407.1:0-5472 GCA_964450575.1 uncultured Opitutus sp. | reverse complement strand
ACATGCCGCACTCCACCGAAACCATCGCCGCGCTGGCTACTCCCGTCGGGACGGCGGCAATCGCGTTACTCCGTATTAGCGGTCCGGATACGTTGGCAGTTGTGCAGCGGCTCGTCGGTCGCGCTCCCCTGCCCCGCGTGGCGACTCATTTGGATTATCGGGATTGCGCGGGAATGCTCTTGGACGACGTGTTGTTGACGTATTTTGCCGGTCCGCGGAGTTACACGGGGGAAGACGCGGCGGAAGTGACGTGTCACGGGAATCCCTACATTGCCCAAAAGATTCTTGAGGATCTTTTTGCACGCGGGTGCCGGCCGGCGGAGCCGGGAGAGTTTACGCAGCGCGCATTTTTGCACGGGCGAATGGATTTGACTCAGGCAGAGGCGGTGATGGACCTGATTCATGCCCGCAGTGAGCGGGCCTTGGCGGCGGCAAACGAGCAGTTGCGCGGGGCGTTGGGACGCCGAATGGAGGGATTGGTGGAAGCGTTGCTGGGCGTCCTGGCGCGAGTTGAGGCCTATATCGATTTTCCGGACGAGGATCTGCCGCCGGAAGACGTTTCATCACTAGATGCTGTTATTAATAGACTTATGATGGATACGGACGCATTGATTGCCACCAGCCATTACGGCGAAGTCCTGCGGGATGGGATCAAGACCGTGATTGTGGGTGAGCCCAATGTGGGTAAGAGCAGTTTGCTCAATCGTCTGGTCGGTAGCGAGCGGGCGTTAGTGAGTCCGGAACCGGGAACGACTCGGGATTTCATCGAAGAACGGATTATGGTGGGTCCGCATTGTTTGCGATTGATTGATACGGCGGGGTTGAACCCCTCCCCTGCCCCGCTAGAACGGCTGGGAATGGAGCGGACGCGGGAACGATTGCAAGAGGCGGATTTGGTCATTGCGGTGGCGGATGCGAGTCGCGAGTCCGTGGAGTTCCCCGCTGAAGTAAACGATGTGCCAGCGCGAGCCATTCGTATTAAAGTACTCAATAAGTGCGACTTAGGTGGATTTGAAGCGGCCTTTGGGAGCCTGGTTGGGGAAACGGCCGTTCATGTTTCCGCTTTAACAGGCCAAGGGATTGCGGAGTTGACTGCCGCCATCAGTGCAGCTGCGGACTCGTTTCGAACCGACGTTGGAGAAGACTTCATTGCCGTGAGTGCGCGCCATGCGCACGCGTTGGGGGAAGCTCTGGGAGCCTTGGGTCGGGGGAGGGAGATTTTACTTAGCCGCGGGCCAATGGAGCTGCTGGCGAGTGAGGTGCGGACGGTCTTGGCCGCCTACGGGGAAATTTCCGGAAAGGTGGACAACGAGCGAATGCTCGACCAACTGTTCGCGACCTTCTGCATCGGAAAATAACCCGGCGGCATCGTGCTTTCCGGACAACCTGCGCAGGATGGCATTTTTGTGATCTATCGCGACCAACATTTTGACGTAATCGTTTGCGGCGCCGGCCATGCTGGCGTCGAGGCGGCCTTGGCAGCCTCCCGGATGGGGGCCTCTACCCTCTTGCTCACGGGCAATATCGATACTATCGCCCAGATGAGCTGCAATCCGGCAATTGGCGGACAGGCCAAAGGCCAGATCGTGCGCGAGATCGACGCCCTCGGCGGAGAGATGGCGATCAATACGGACGTGACGGGAATCCAGTTTCGTTTGTTGAATGAATCGAAAGGCCCCGCGGTGCAGTCGCCCCGCGCCCAATGCGACAAGAAAGCCTATCAATTTCGGCTGAAGCACACGTTGGAGCTTCAGGAGAACCTGCAAGTATTTCAGGCAACGGTTACCGGGCTCATCTATGAGTCACAACGCGTGGTGGGTTGTCGGACGAATCTGGATATCGAATTTCGCGGCAAAACCGTCGTGGTGACAACGGGGACGTTTCTCCGCGGCCTGATGCACATTGGGCAAAATAAGAACGAAGGCGGTCGGCTTGGTGACTTTAGTGCAAGAACGCTGTCCAGTTCTTTTGAGGAAGTGGGAATTGAGCTGCGGCGGCTGAAGACCGGAACTCCACCACGCTTGCTGGGACGGTCCATCGATTTTTCCCAGATGGAAGAGCAAAAAGGTGACCTTAATCCGACATTTTTCGCGTTCCACGACACCCGGGACCAGACGGAGTTGTTCCACGTGGAACAAACCGGCGAACGACGTCAAGGCTGGGCGCCCGGCGGTGATCAGGTTTCATGCTGGATGACCTACACGACGCCAGAGACGGCGCAGCTCGTACGGGAAAATCTCCATCTTTCGGCAATGTACAGCGGGGAAATTGCCGGGATCGGCCCGCGGTACTGTCCGAGCATTGAGGACAAATTTGTTCGCTTTGCGGACAAGCCCCGGCACTTGCTTTTTCTCGAACCTGAAGGGCGCTCTACAAACGAATTCTATGTGAATGGCTTGTCCACGAGCCTGCCGTTCGAGGTGCAGCTGCGGATGGTTCGCAGTATCCCTGGGCTGCAGAAAGCCATCTTGCTTAGGCCTGCCTATGCCGTCGAATACGATTTCGCGCCGCCCACGCAGCTCTTTGCCTCCCTCGAATCGAAGAAGGTGGAGAACCTGTTTTTCGCCGGACAGATTAATGGTACCTCGGGTTACGAGGAGGCTGCATGCCAAGGGTTGGTCGCGGGCGTTAACGCAGTAAACAAGGTGAGGGGAGGGGAGCCCATGATCATCCAGCGGGATGAAGGCTACATCGGGGTCTTGATCGACGATCTGGTCACTAAAGGTACAAATGAGCCCTATCGAATGTTCACAAGCCGGGCCGAGCATCGGTTGCTCTTCAATCACGGAAGTGCCGAGCTGCGGCTCGCGTCTCATGCGGCGGCTCAAGGTTTACTCTCGCGGACGCGGCTTGATCGCATCGCGGTAAAGAGGGCGACCATCGAGCGATGGATTTCTTTATTAGAGACGACACGGACCCCGTCGGGCACTTGGGCGGAGAACATCCGTCGTGACCGCTCCCTTCTTTCTTTGCCCGAAGCCTTGAAGAACGAGTCTCCTGCAGTTCGCGACGAAATTGTATATCTTACTGCCTATCAGGGATATATTGAACGTGAAAAGCGGCAGATTCAGAAGGTCGCGGGGGTGCATCATCTCAGACTCGATTCCTCCATCAACTATCTAACTATATGTGGTCTACGAAAAGAGAGCGCGTTTAAGCTCTCCGAGGTCAAGCCTTTGACCGTCGGCCAGGCGACCCGGATCAGCGGGGTAAACCCCGCGGATATCAGTGTCCTGCTCGTTTGGCTGGAATCCCGCGCTCCCCGGGTTTGAAATCGCGGCCATGTTCGCCTCTGATTCAAGTGGAAGCCCGGGTTATCTGGAGCTGATGGCAACCCGCCGGCGGGACCTTGTCGCCCAGTGTACCCCCATCTTTGCGAGTGGGGGACCCTCGATTCTGGAGATTGGGAGCGGCCATGGGCACTTTCTTACGGCTTATGCCGAACAGTACCCCGATCGGCTTTGCGTGGGAATTGACGTGGTGGGAGAGCGCATCGAGCGCGCCTTGCGGAAACGTGATCGGGCGGGTTTGGCTAATCTCCACTTCGTTCGGGCCGAATTGCGCTTCTTTCTAAAGTACGTGTCGCCGGAAGCCCGGTGGCAGGAAGTCTATGTGCTCTTTCCTGACCCCTGGCCTAAAGTTCGCCACCACAAGCATCGGTTGATTCAAGACGATGTGCTTGAATTGATTGCACGCCAGGCAGCTCCGGCGTGTCGGCTCTATTTCCGCACGGATTTCCTGCCGTATCATGAGGCCGCGACGGCGGTTTTTATCCGGTCGCCATATTGGGAATTGTTAACCGAGCCCTGGCCATTCGAGTCCGTAACGGTGTTTCAAAGCCGGGCCGCGACTCATTATTCCCTGGTTGCGAAACGTCGGGCATAAGATGCCGGCGTAAAAAAGAAGTCGCGGCTAATTTCTATTCCGCGGGGGCTCGGGACCGATTTCGGAGTTTGACGCAGGGTAGGGCGCAGGCCTGAGTGTGATCCTTTAAATTCGTTCCACCTGTATCGAGCGCATGTCACGAGGTATCCAACTCATCACTTTTTTCGCGAGTCTCACTCTGGGCTCATCCGCGCTGGCTGCTGACGGAGTCTCTCCGCGCGCGGCGAAGCTCGTGGACTTTGGTAATGGCTGGTCAATTACGAACAGCATGGTCACGGGCTGGGTCGGCTCGGCCATTCTGGTGACGCTGGTCCTCTGGTTGATTGGCCACCCCACGGTTCTGCCCTCCAAAGGTCAGGCCGTCGTCGAGTCGTTAATCGAGGCGCTCCGTGCTTTGTTCGAGCCGATCGTGGGCAAGGTGGCGTTTCCGGCTGTCTTCCCATTGCTCGTTACACTTTTCGTCTTCATCCTTTTTCATAATTGGATGGGCCTGATCCCAGGAGTGGGTACGGTAGGCTGGGGCTTTCACGATGCGGCGGGACAGTTCCATATGACGCGGCCTTTTATTCGGCCGCATAATGCGGACTTCAATGGCACCATTGCGCTGGCGCTGATCTCGTTTGGCGCTTGGGCGATCATTGCATTCAAGATCGCCGGAATGAAGACCATCATGTGGGACCTTTTCGGCAACAAGGCCGAGAAGAAGGAAACGCCCACCTGGCTTTATCCCATCCTTTCGTTGATCTTTATTGTGGTGGGATTGATCGAAGTCTTCTCCATCGCGATCCGGCCGTTCACGCTTTCGGTTCGTCTCTTCGGCAACGTCTTTGGCGGTGAAAACCTTCTCCATGGGACGACGTTTTTCCCCGTCTTCTATTTTATGGAGCTGATGGTCGGCCTGATTCAGGCGCTGGTCTTCACGCTTCTGACCTCGGTCTATATTGGACTCCTCTGTAATCATGAGGGCGGCGATCACGCGCATGCCGACCATGAAGAAAAGCACGCCCCCGCCGTCAGCGCAGGTCACTAATCACTCTCCCGTCGGGAGCGTGCCATGATGCGCGCACGGCGGAAATCCCAACCACAGACAGCCACCAACACATGATCGACATCCTCGCCCAAGCCGCGGTTCCCGCTGGCATCACCGGCAATCTCACCAGCGCCATCGGCGTTTTCGGCGCCGCTATCGGCGTCGGTCTCATCGGCTTCAAGGCCGCTGAAGCCGTTGGCCGTAACCCCGGCGCTTCCGGCAAGATTCTCGTCCAAGCCATCATCGGTATGGCACTGGCTGAAGGTCTTGGTATTCTCGCCTTGTTTTTGGGTTAAATCAATCCGGGCAGCGCGGCTCGTCCGCGCTGCCGTTCTCTCTCTTTTTCATCGCCATGACGCTGCCTCTCATTCTCGCCGCTGCTGTCGAAACCGCTGCTACGCCCGATATGTTCGAGAAATTCGGGGTCGAATGGCGATATGTCGTCTGGCAGACGATCAGTTTTCTGATCGTTCTCGTCGTACTGTATAATTTCGGCATCAAGCCGGTCACCGCGACGATGGAGGTCCGCAATCGAAAGATTGAGTCTGGCCTCAAGC